>DJVY01000067.1 GCA_002440885.1 Bacteroidales bacterium UBA6244 | reverse complement strand
TGGCTGCTCATCCCGATGGATCAGGAACAGACTAATCACCTGAAAGCCTATGGAATTGCCTTTTGGGTGCTGGAGAAAGAGGCAACTATCGAATGGCTTCTCAACTACCGCGGAGGCAGTTACCTGATGCCCTATGCTCAGGAAATTCAGCAGGAATGTGTTGTACGCGATGTTAAAAGTCAGGTGATTACCGATGTGCAAGCCAACGCCATCAGGCAGGAGATTGCACGTCCCGACATCAACATGGACATCATCGAGCTGAATAAAGTACCTCGCATTGCGGTGTATTCCCCTAAAAACAAACAGCCATGGGACGATGCCGTGACCCTGGCCCTTACCTACGCTGAAATTCCCTATGATCTGGTTTACGATGCTGAAGTAATGAGCGATCTGTTGCCTACCTACGACTGGCTTCACCTGCATCACGAGGATTTTACCGGACAGTATGGGAAATTTTGGGCGCATTACCGGCAGTATCCCTGGTATAAAGAGGATGTCAGGGCTTCCGAAGAAATGGCTTCCAAATTGGGTTTTTCCAAAGTGTCGGATTTGAAACTGGCCGTTGCAAAAAAAATAAATGAGTTTGTGCTGGGTGGTGGTTATCTGTTTGCTATGTGCTCGGCCACCGACAGTTACGATGTGGCCTTAGCAGCCCAGTCAGTGGATATTTGTGATGTGATGTTCGATGGCGACCCCATAGAGGCTGATGCCCAAAATAAACTGGATTACTCCAGATGCATGGTCTTTCAGGATTTCGAAATTGTTACAAATCCATCTGAATATGAAATATCAAACATAGATGTAACCAACTACCGGTCAAGGGCTATTACTGAGGCTAACGACTACTTCCTGCTCTTCGATTTCTCCGCCAAATGGGACCATATTCCTACCATGCTATGCCAAAACCATGAACAACTGATTAAAGGTTTTATGGGGCAAACTACGGCTTTCAATGCCGATTTGATTAAACCCAATGTGGTAATCATGGGCGAAAACAAAGCCGCCAACGAGGTTAGGTATATCCATGGCGAGTACGGGAAAGGGTTTTGGACTTTTTATGGAGGACACGATCCGGAAGACTACCAGCACCGCATTGGCGACCCACCTACTGAATTACGACTGCATCCCAACTCACCCGGATACAGGCTTATCCTGAACAATATTTTGTTCCCGGCTGCGAAAAAGAAAAAACGAAAAACGTGATCTGTTGTGTCGCTAATAAACAAAGGCAAATAAAGAGTTTTTTCGCTCTACTCCAGCGTGCATCCGCCTGAAAAATTCTCAGCGCTGAAAGTCTCTGTGAGCTCCCCTGAAATCCTGTCAACAGTGGCTTTTATCTTCAAAGTGTGTGTGCCTGAGCGTTTCGGCGAACAATACTCAAGCAGGTAATAACTCTTGGCCTCATCCTTTACATAGCGGGCTATTTCGTTGAACTTCGGAATCAACTCGTCGATATCTTCGGCAAATTCAAAGCCGTTGCTGCCAAATTTTTCAAGGACTTTTTTCTCTATTTCGCCCCCTAACCCAATGGAATAAAGCGAGATATCCTGACTGCGTTTGTCTATGGCATCACTCATTTGTTTGTAGGTATACCAACCGGCCTGATCCGTGCCATCGGTAAAGGTAATCAAAGCTCCGGCCGAAATAATTCCGGCCTGCGCATAGGTTGCTACCCGGTCTTCAATGTCGTCGATCCCCTGAATAATGCCTCCGTAAAGATTGGTTGAGTTGTCGGAGGAAATGTCTTTATCTATGCTGTTAATCAGCTCGATAAGCATGACTTTCGAGTAAGTGTAATCGGCCAGTGTGTGGATGTTTTTCTCGCCATCGAACCATTTTACCGACATCAGAATTTCCTGGTAATCGGCACTACCTTCGGTTGGCATTACGGCGTTTATAAAGCTGATGCTGGCCTGTTTCAAGGTGTTCAGGTTACTGTCAAGGATACTGCCGCTTAAGTCGAGCATCAACAACAGGTTAAACTTGAATTTCTCAGGTTTGTCCTGGATTTTACGGGCTGCCTCATATTCCGAAACCAGTTTGCCATCCTCATAGATCTCAAAATTAGCCTCTGTTAATCCCATCACGGGATAGTTCGTGGCGTCGTTCACTTTAAAAATAATGCTAACGTTGGAGGGTAACTCCACTATTTTATCCATGAATGTTAAGGAGAGATGCTTTGGATCATCGCTTTTTTTACACGATGCGGCTAACATAATAATAAGAACTGCGGATAAGATTTTGAGGTAATTCATATTTCTTTTCATTTTTGTACTTTATGGTTCTTGCCTGTTCACCAGAACAGGACAGGTAGAATAACGTTACAAAGATGAGGATTATTATGGTTTAAATCATCATTCCAAACACATAAAAACCGACTTTTATTTACGCCATACTTTGTCGGTGTCGCATGTCGGCTTGGGCGA
Organism: Bacteroidales bacterium UBA6244; assembly: GCA_002440885.1. GTDB lineage: Bacteria > Bacteroidota > Bacteroidia > Bacteroidales > F082 > UBA6244. Next base: position 1,169 of record DJVY01000067.1, on the reverse strand, counting down.
TACACCGATCTAAAAACCCCCGCAGTTGCATCAGTTGTGAACGTCCAAGTTTTTGCCCGTATTTGGCCGAAAACAGAATGATGAGATACAATACAACAGATGCCGGTATACTCCACAACCAATCGGACGACAGTCCTAAAAACCAGGCGGATACACCCAGCGAACCACCAAAAATGAACAACATGATGGCCAGCAGGTAAAACACCATGAAAGTGGCCCAAACTTTTCCGTTTGGACCGGCTATACCCCTGATGGTGGTCTCTCCGCCTTCAGAATCGATGTTGATGCGCAGCTCCGGCGACCAATAATGCTGTTCGCTCTCAGGCATACAAAGGTAAACGTGGTTTTCAACAACCTTGCCTATAACTTCACCGCTTTCAGCGAGTCGATGCTGTAATTCTTCAAGTAAAAAGGAAGGTGGTGTTTTTGATTTCAGGTGGTATTTCGGCCTGATCCGTGTGGCGTTGGTTACAGTCATAAAGAGTCGTGTGTTAGTGAAAAATAGTCGGCAACTAAAATAGCAATTAATTGCGGACAATTAATGTATGTTTTTATATTGGTTTACAACCAGATGCCCTGATGGGAGATTCATGACTCCCGTTCTAATTTATACACATTCTATCTGTTACTACCATGTTTGTTTACTACTTTTGCTCCTGAAATCAAAAAAATATGAACATGTCAGAAAAATTCAATCCGGCAAATGCCATTCAGGATTTAAAACAGTTTGGCGAATTTGGCGATGTTAACCCATCCATTACCGATTCGGCCACCTATACTTTTCTCACCGAAAACACCATGATCGACGCTTTTCACGGAGAAGCCGAAGGTTGTTTTTTGTATTCACGCCACTGGAATCCCTCTAACAAATACCTGGCCGATGCCCTTGCTGCGATGGAAGGCACTGAATCTGCCTGGGTTACCGCTTCCGGGATGGCGGCCATTACTACGGCTATTTTGCAGAACTGCAATGCCGGCGATCACATCATCTCCAGCGTGACCACCTATGGCGGTACTTTTGCCTTTTTGAACAATTACATCAAAAAATTCAATATCGAGGTCACTTTCGTAAATATCGACAACCACCAAAGCATTCTTGAGGCCATCCGTCCCAACACCAAAGTGCTCTATACCGAATCGATGACCAACCCGCTTTTGCAGATATCGGA
>DJVY01000032.1:3439-7627 GCA_002440885.1 Bacteroidales bacterium UBA6244 | reverse complement strand
TGAGCTGCACCGAAAGGTTTTCTTCAATAAGTCGGGCATTGTTTAGCTCTACCGTTCGTTTTTTTATAATCAAGTGAAGAATAAAAGCCATCAACACAGCAAATGGGGTATAATAAACGTACTTCCACAAATAATACATAAAGGCCATTTGTTCTCCAAAAGGAAAACCTATGGTGTTGGCGGCGATGTACATTGAAGCCTTTAGCAAAGCATAGGATAAAACCACATTGTATAGGGTTACCAATACAAATTTTAACCAATTAGCCAGATTTTTTGGAAGAAGAAACTTTTTCCAGTAATAGTTAAAAAACGCGAGAAACAAAATCGACATCAGACTCTGTAGGGTATACCAAGTAATATGGTAGGCCAACTCCAGTGCACTTAAGTCGGGTTTAGGAAATGTGGTAGAAGAAGAAAAATGAAATGAATAATAGGGCAGATTGTTCATCAACGTGAGCAGCAATGAGGTGAATACCAAAAAGCTGATTTCGTATTTTCTTACGTTAAAAGCAATCATACCCCTAATTAAATCTGTTTTAAATTACCCTAAGTTTCTTCCTCTACTATTTTTTATTCTGCTTGGGTATAGGATACCTTCTAAAAATATGCGAAACACTTTTTGGTAAATTGCGGTCGCGCGTAGCCGGATCATCATCCACTTCGCCGGTACCAATGCCCTGCCAGATCAGTTTTTTGCTTTTCAGCTCAAAAATATCAATGAGCAACGACCCTTGTACATAATCGCGGCTGGTAATGGTGGTGGTGCTAAAACCTGGTCCCCAGCCATAGCCATAAGCCCATGGCGAACCATAATAACCCCAGCCTCCGCCATATCCTGCATAACCACCATAGTGATCGGTATACGCCTGATAATCGGTTTTGTTTTTAAGTATAACAAAGGTCGAAACAATCAGTTCTCCGTCTTTCTCAACATACTGATAACCCCTGCGTTGCATTTCGCTTTTTACCGCATCCATAATGGTTTGTTTATCGTACGCGTTCACGGTTTTATCCAGGTCTTTGTTCCAGGGATAAAGACTAAAGGTAGTAAACGATTTAAAGTTCACTGATTTGTCGTAGTTATTGGTAACCTGTAACGAACTGCACGATACAAGAAATAAGATCACCAACGCTAAAAGTAATTTTTTCATAAGTTATTTTTTCAGAGTTTATTTTGCATTTAGTGGTTTTTTAGGATAGGAGGCAAACATTTTGGCAATGCCTTTGGGTATACTTTTTTCAGTTTGTTGCGGGTTTCCGCTAACTACACCTTTGCCAACAGCCTGCCAGGCAAGTTTTTTGTCTTTGGAGTCGAACACATCCAACACAATGGTGCCTTCGGTGTAATTATACGGAGTAACTGTTGTGGAGCTAACGCCACCAAAACCACCGCCGTAAAAACCCCATGGAACGCCGTAACCCCAACCATCGCCATACATTCCATAATGATCGGTGTAGGCTGTGTAACCCGTTTGGTCTTTCAGGGTAATGTAAATAGATACGGCTAAATCGCCACCGGTTTCCACGTATTGGTATCCACGGCTATTCATCTGATCCTTAATGGCTGCCAGCAAGCGTTCTTTCTGAAAAGGATTTACCAGCGAATCGTTGTGCTGATCCCATGGAAGTAAACTATAAGAAGTAAATTGCTCAAAATTAAGACTTTTGTCCCAATCGGAAGTTACTGAAAGAGAACTGCATGAGGATAAAAATGCCAAAAGCAGGGCATAAAACAAAAACTTTTTCATGATGGTAATTTTTTAGTTTTTACATGACACACTTAGCAAATATACAGCTAAAAAAGTATTATAGCACATTCCTGCTTAAGATAATGAAAAAAATGTGACTTCATTGATTGTGTTATCCTAAAAACCTAACAAATATACCTCCGACAGGCTACAGCCTGGTGACGTCATAAATTTTTTAGTTTTGCTAACTTTATTTAAAGTGAGGGAACATGATAAAAGCAATTCTTTTGAAGTTACGGTTAGTCCTGCTGGTGTTGGTGGTTTTTGGATCTGTGCATGGATGTAAGAAAGATTCAGGAGTAAACCAGGGTGAAATTGACAGAGGACTAATTGAGGCCTATATTCTTGAAAACGACATAACTGGTGAATTCACCTCAACAGGTTTGTTTTACAAAATTATTGAGCCCGGAGATGAAGTCTACCCGGGTTTATACTCCACGGTTACTGTTACTTACAAAGGAGTTACCCTCAGCGGGCAAACATTTGACGAAGGCAGTTTTATTACCTTCAAGTTAAACAAACTCATAATCGGGTGGCAGGAAGGGTTGCAACTGATTGGAGAAGGCGGAAAAATAAAACTCATCATTCCTTCGAAAATGGCTTACGGCAAAGAGGTACTCGTTTTTGACATTACATTACACTATTTCTCAAACAGTTAAATTTTAGCCAAACAACCGGACGACAACCTGTTCTAATTCAATTTTTATTACTTTAGTGGTCTAAACACGATGTGATATGAGTCCGGAGCAAACCCGTTTATTGGAAAAAGCAAGAAATTACTGCGCTTTTCAGGAAAGGTCGATGTTAGAAATCAAAACCAAGCTCGAGAGTTGGTCGGCGTCGGCAAACAGCATTACCAAAATTATTCTGCTGCTTGAACAGGAAGGGTTTTTAAACGAGGAACGGATGGCTAACGTGTTTGCAATAAGCAAACTCAGGCAAAACAAATGGGGAAAGAACAAAATAATCTTTGCCCTTCGCCAAAAGCAAGTCCCCGATTTGTACATCCAACAAGCCATCAATTCGATTGACGACGAAGAATACCTGAATACTCTGAAAACTGTGATTTCAAAAAAGAAAACAACCGAATCAAATTCTTTTAAGGAACAAGCCAAACTCGTAACTTACGCGATGCAAAAAGGTTTTCAATCCTCGCTGGCCTGGAAAGTGATTAAAGGAGAAATCTAGCCAATTGTCGTTATTGATACACCTGTTTCGCGGGTTGATATTCATGTGATAGATGTTAGCTGGCTTTTGCTTTGGCATTGGCATTGGCGTTGGCTCGACTCCCTCAGTTAGGAGAAACTCCCCATATCCCGACTTCTGACTCCCAGCTCCCGCTCCCCCCCGAAAGCCTTCCAGCTCCCGACTTCCCGCTCCCAGCTCCCGACTTCCAGCTTCCCGCTCCCGACTTCCCGCTTCCCGCTCCCGACTTCCAGCTTCCAGCTTTCCGCTCCCAGCTCCCCCTGCCATTTGAATCAAAAAGTTACCTTTGCAAAAAAAAATAGCATTATGTTTTCAACAGAAGGTAAGAAACTACTTGCCGAAAGGCTTGAGGCCTTGAGGAGGTATCTTTGACGTGGATCGGAAAAAGATGGAGATAGAAGAAGAGGAAGAAAAAACACAAGCTCCCGGCTTTTGGGATGATCCAAAAAAGGCGGAACAGATTCTGATAAAAATTAAGGAGAAAAAGCGCTGGGTAGCATCCTATCAAGAGGCAGAAGAAGTGTACAACGACCTGGGTGTGTTGCAGGAGTTTGTTGCTGAAGGGGAGGCTACAGCAGAAGAGCTGAATACGCAATACGAGTTGGCAGAAAAGAAAATCGGTGATTTAGAGTTTCTNNATGTACATCCGCTACGGCGAGCGCAACAACTTTAAAGTAAAAGAGTTAGATTACCAGGAAGGAGATGTGGCCGGCATAAAATCGGTTACCTTGCAATTTGAAGGAACCTATGCTTTTGGTTATTTGAAAGGAGAGAATGGTGTCCATCGCCTGGTGCGCCTTTCGCCCTTCGACTCAGCCAACCGCCGTCATACCAGTTTTGCCTCTGTATATGTTTATCCGGTAATAGACGATACCATTAACATACAAATCAATCCTGCCGACATCAGCTGGGACACCTTCCGATCGAGCGGACCGGGCGGACAAAATGTGAACAAGGTGGAAACGGCCGTCCGATTGCGGCACGAGCCATCGGGATTGGTTATCGAATGTCAGGAAACAAGGTCGCAAGGGCAGAACCGCGATAAAGCCCTGCAAATGCTGCGCTCACAACTGTATGAAATCGAGTTGCGCAAAAAACAGGAAGCCATCGATGAAATTGAAGGAAACAAAAAGAAGATAGAATGGGGGTCGCAAATACGGTCTTACACCCTGCACCCCTACAAACTGATAAAAGATTTGCGTACAGGAGTCGAGACCAGCAATGTAAACGAAGT
>DJVY01000032.1:0-3316 GCA_002440885.1 Bacteroidales bacterium UBA6244 | reverse complement strand
AATCGGTAATTAACAGTATATCAGTGCCGATTATGTTTGATAATAATTTAATTATCTGATTTTCACCAAATAAGTTAAACTACGAAACTTGAGTAATTAATCAACCATTATCTCCGCCAAAATACCGGTGAGATCACAATCAAAATAGTGAACAATTCGAGTCGGCCGAGCAGCATTAAAAACGACAACAGCCATTTTTCAATATTGCCGAAAAAGGCGTAGTTGTCAACAGGCCCAACATGTCCGATACCAGGACCTATGTTTCCCAGTGTAGCAATGGATGCCCCTATCGAGGTTTCGAAATCATTTCCTAACAATGAAAGCAAAATCGTGCCGGCTGAGAAAAGTAATACATAGACTAGAAAAAAGGCCATCACATTAAAAATAAGCTGCTGTGATACCGACTTGCCATTGTATTTCACCGTGATAATGGCCTGAGGGTGAATGCTTCGTTTTATCTCCTGCCACGAGTTACGTAACAACAACAAATGTCGGATTACTTTTACACCTCCTCCTGTCGACCCGGCACTTCCGCCAATAAACATCAGCGCGAAAATCAGAATCCACAAATACGACGGCCAGAGATAATAATTCGCGGTAACAAAACCTGTGGTGGTGATGATGGAAGTCACTGTAAAAAGGGTGTCGCGGAAAGCAATTTCCAAACCGCTAGGTTCCGAAACCAGCAGTCCTACTGTAATAAAAACAGTTACCGCCAGGATAATCCAGAAATACAAACGTAATTCTTCATTAGAAAACACTTTACGAAAACTGCGGTGCAGGAAAAAATAGTGCAGGGTAAAGTTAATACCTGCCAGCAGCATAAACACAATGATAACATATTGAGAATAAATTCCGTAGGCTGCAATGCTGGCATTTTTTGTTGAAAACCCGCCGGTAGCCATGGTAGCAAAGCTATGACAAACCGACTCGAAAAAGTCCATTTCACCAATCCAGAGTAGAATCACTTCGGCAGCGGTAAAAATTACGTAAATTCCCCACAGCCTTTTGGCTGTAGAGGTAATGCGCGGATGGAGTTTATCAGGAGTTATACCGGGCATCTCGGCAATCATCAACTGCAGGCCACCAATACCCAGAAAAGGAAGAATAGCCACGGTGAGGACAATAATTCCCATACCCCCAATCCAGTGTGTCATAGCCCGCCAATAGAGCATGTGACGGGGAACTATTTCAATATCTGTTAAAATGGTTGCTCCGGTAGTGGTAAAGCCTGAGATGGTTTCAAAAAACGCGTTGGTAAAATCGGGAATTGCCCCGCTAAAAACAAAAGGAAGCGATCCGAAAATGGATATTACCACCCAGGTGAGAGCCACAATCAAATACCCATCACGTTTACCAATGCTGTCACGGTCTTTTTTGCCAATGGCATACCAGCCAATGATACCAATTGATCCGGTAATTGCAGCAGCGTAAATCATAGGCCAGGAATTTTCGGCATAATACCAGGCAAAAGGCAGGCTGCTGAGCATAAAAATGGCTTCAATCATCAACAGAAAGCTCAATACTTTCATAACAATTGAAAAATGGATGATATTTCTGTTCGGCATGAGCTTGCTTTTTATAATCCAAAAGACGATTTCAGAAAGAGTTTTTCCATTTTCTGACTTATTCCGGGGATAGCAAAAACCACAACCTTGTCTCCCTCAAGTATCTGAAAATCACCCACCGCGATAAATGATTCTTTACCCCGTATAATGCCTCCAATGATGGTTCCTTCGGGCATGTTCAGGTGTCGTATTGGCTTTTTCGTTACCGGCGATCCATGCTTGGCCACCAACTCCACCACATCAGAGGCAATCCCGCTTAAACATTTCAACGACGACACCTCATCGCCCATGCTGTGCCTGATAATGTAGCTTGATGCGCTTAGTTTCTTGTTGATAATGGTATCTATTCCAATACTTTGCGATATTTCGATGTAATCAAGGTTTTCGACCAGCGCGATGGTTTTTTTCACCCCAAATTTCTTGGCATGCAAACAGGTGAGGATATTTGTTTCGGAACTGTTGGTGACCGAAATAAAAGCGTCTACTCCTTCAATTCCCTCGTCTTCAAGCAGGTTTATGTCGCGGGCATCACCATTTATAAGCAAAGTGTCTTCGAGGATATCACTCAATTTCAGGCAACGATCCCGATCCTTTTCAATTAACTTGATGTTCAGGTCACTTTCCAAACGTTTGGCAATTACTTTTCCAACGCGTCCACCGCCCACAATCATGATGTTGTTGATGTCCATTTTTTTCTTCCCACCCATGGCCAGTAGTTTTTCGAGAGCCGAAGGTTTGGTAATTACGTACACCAGATCGCCCGGCTGAAAAACGGTATCGCCCGTTGGAATAAACGTTTTTTCAATGCGGTGGATAACAACAGCCCTGAAATCGAGCATGCGGTGTTCATTTGCAATGTCGTTCAGCGACTTGTTTACAACGGGTGCATCGGGTTCAATGCGAATTAAAAACACCGAAAGACTACCCCCTGAGAGTTCAAAAATTTCGGTGGCGGCGGGTTGTTGCAGCAAGTTAATAACTTCGTGTCCTGCAATGTCTTCGGGCGAAATCAGGAAATCGATGCCCAGTTCATTGTAGATTTTTTTATTTTCTTCGTTTACGTTCTCCAGGGTGTTTACGCGGGCAATGGTCTGCTTTGCTCCCAATTTTTTGGCCAAAATGGCCGTGAGGATATTGATGTATTCATCATGAAGAACTGAAATTACCAGATCAGCTTTCGAAACGTTGGCCTGCTTAAGCACAGAAACCGAATTCGATTCGCCCACAATAGTCATCAAATCAGCATGGGTTTCTATCATCTTGAGCAATTCTTCGTGCGGATCAACAATCGTAATGTTGTGATTTGAAGTCACTAAAGCACGGGCCAAATAAAACCCCACTTCTCCATCCCCTGCAATGATTATATTCATTTGGTTTCAATTATTTTTCTGAGGCCGAACCACAGGTTTCTTCCCGGCAGATCAACCACAGCATGTTTACCATGTCTGTTATTACTTTCTCTGGTATTCGCATTCCCGATCATGGTCGTTGTAATAAAGGCATAAAAATAACACTCTTTACTGAAAAACGGCTGCAAATCTAGAAATATTCATTTCATGCGTGTGTTAAAAAATTCCCAATCGGGTATTTATGTGCAACCAAGCCCGTTACTGCTTGTTGAAATAGTCTGATAGCAACAAGTTAGCCGCTTCGTAAGGATTGATTTGATCAGAAAGCACTTTCTCTTCCATCAGCCTGAGTTTGTTGTTTATCTCGGGGTTTTTAAAAAAATGATCGTTGAGTGCTCC
>DJVY01000065.1 GCA_002440885.1 Bacteroidales bacterium UBA6244 | reverse complement strand
CAAGTGGAGATGGGTTACTCGGTGGCTGTTTTCCCTGAAGGCCACCGATCAGCTACAGGTGAAATCACACGCTTTCATCAGGGCGCGTTTTTTCTGGCCAATGAACTGAAGTTGGATATTCTGCCTATTGTGTTGGCCGGACAACGTGCCTGCTTGAAAAAGAGTGAACTTTTTCTAAAAAGAGGACATCAGATTACCCGGTTTTTGCCTCGTATTCAATTATCAAATGGTGAATTTGGCCTTACACCACGCGAGCAGGCCCGCAGTGTGAAAAGGTATTTTACCGAAGAATTTAATATCACCCGCGATCAGATGCAATCTACTGCTTACCTGCACGACTTTGTGGTGAAAAATTATGTTTATAAAGGGCCTGTGTTGGAATGGTATACCCGGATAAAGCTCCGGCTCGAAAACAACTATACCTTTTTCGATGAAATTGTTCCAAAAACTGCCCGTGTCCTGGATTTGGGATGTGGTTACGGATATTTGGCCTACATGCTTAATCTGCGGTCTCCCGGACGGAGAATTCAGGGGGTAGATTATGATGAAGAAAAAATTGCCGTAGCCAACCACTGCGCCTTGAAAAATGATCATTTGGCTTTTATTCATGGCGATATCACCAAAATCCTGATTCCGGAGGCGGATGTGTATATTTTAAATGATGTTCTGCACTACCTGCCTCAGGCTATGCAGACTCTGGTTATTGAACGTTGTATCGAAGTGCTTCCTCCCGAAGGACTTTTGGTTATCAGGGATGCAGATATCACCTTGCGGAAACGCCATCTGGGCACAAAAATTACTGAGTTCTTCTCCACTGGAATTGGCTTCAACAAAACCAGCAACAAACTCGATTTCGTTAGCCGCGATTACATAATAGGTTTGGCGATTCGACACAGCATGAAACTCGATATCGTGGACAATACCAAGCGAACCTCTAACCTGATTTATGTGCTCAAAAAAAAGGGGAGGTGAGGACAAATTAGTGTAACTTGGGTGTCCCTTTTAAGCCTGAGTCTCAGCGAAACTTATCATCCAATTAATGCCAAATTTGTCGGTAAACATGCCGAAATAGTCTCCCCAAAACGTATTTTCTAATGGCATGGTTATCATGCCTCCGTCAGAAAGTCCGGAAAAAATCCGGTCGGTTTCGCTTTTACTGTCGGTGCTTACCGACACCGAAAAGTTATTGCCGGCCACGAGCTTTGGTCCCCATCCTCCTCCAGAATCACTTCCCATCAGCATTGTTTCGTTGCTTACAGGCAAGGATATATGCATGATTTTTTCGCCCATTTCATCCGAAAGTGGAGCTATCCCTTCTTGTGGCGGCATGTCTTTAAATCGACCTAAGTAGGAAAATTCGCCTCCCAATACTGATTTATAAAAATTGAAGGCTTCCTCGCATTGGCCTTCAAAAGTCAGGTAAATATTAACAGTAGTCATTTGGTTTTTGTGTTGATGCGTTAAACATTTTAACTTGATTGTAGTTCTCTCATTCTTTAATGATTGCTGCCAGAACAGCACAAATATAAGTCTATCTTGTTGTGTTTTGCATAAATTTTCATTTGCTGTGATAAATATCAGCAAACCGCGCTGTGAGACCAAACTTTGTCTCATGCAATTCGCAAATGGCGAAGAGACGGCTTTAAAACCTGTATAATAATAAGGTCGTGTCTGTCACAGCTTGTCATTTTTACCTAAATTTGTGTTCTTTAAAGAATTCAATTCAAGTTTTGTTAGCATAAAATAGTGTTAATTCTTTCGCCTATGAAGCCACGTCATCTGAAGAAACTTACCAAAAAAACCGGAATGCCACCGGGCGCTGTATGCTATATTGGCGAACAACGCGATTTTATTCCGAACCTAAATCTCATTGAGTATAGCCCCGATTTTTTTGAGCAGAAACCAATAAAGCGCATAAGTGAAGTAGATGTCGCAGGGCGTAATCATGTACACTGGCTCAACGTGGAAGGGATTCACGATACCCAGCTCATCGAACAAATCGGCGAACATTTTCAGCTCCACCCACTTATTCTCGAAGATATTGTAAATACTTCGCAAAGACCAAAACTTGAAGAATACGACAATTGTGTTTTTATCACGCTTAAGTCGTTGGTTTTTAACGAAAAGGAAAAACGTGTAACCCCCGAGCAAATCAGTATTGTGCTCTTTAATAATCTGGTCATCACCTTTCAGGAACAAATTGGCGATACCCTGAGTGAAGTGCTTGAACGTATTAAATTGTCGAAGTTTAAAATCAGAGGCAAGGGTACCGATTACCTGGTGTATGCCCTCATCGATTTGATTGTCGATAAGTACTATTTCTCGATTGAAGCACTGGGATCGCAGTTAGAGTTGCTTGAAGATGAGGTGTTTAATAATCCAAGCCCTGTCTCTCTTCAGAAAATTCAGTCGGTGAAACATGAACTCCTCGAAGTAAGACGCTCTGTTTATCCCCTTCGGGAGGTTATCAACAGGTTTCAAAAAGATGACCTCGATTTCATCAACGAGAATAACCTGAAATACTTTAATGATGTGTACGACCACACCATCAAAATTATCGACACCATCGAAACGTACCGCGAGTTAAACGCGGGGCTTAAAGATATTTATCTGAGCAGCATTAGCTTGAAAATGAACCAGATCATGCAGGTTCTAACCATCGTTGGGGCAATCTTTATCCCCATAACTTTTCTGGCCGGTGTTTACGGCATGAATTTCGATTATATGCCTGAACTGCACTGGAAATACAGTTATCCGGTTTTTTGGCTGATCATCCTCCTGATTATCGGGGCGCTTATTACTTTTTTCAGACGCAAAAAGTGGCTTTAGTTGCTGTTGTTCAGAGCTTTGAACTAAATTGTCTGATCTTGTGAGCTTTTTTATTTCATATGTTAATACAGAATTGAGGTGCTTTTTTTAACTTAAAAAGCACAGCTTGTCATGAAAATTGATGCAAAAACATTCTCCGTAAGGTGAAATCAGTTGTCGTGTCACCCGAATTCCGTAAATTTTACGACCTTTGTCATCGCAATCTTCGGCCAAAAAATGCGGGTATGAGCGACGAAAATCTACAGAAATTATTCATTGCCATCGACGAAAGTCTTAAAGAGGCAAATTTCATCAAACTGACTTTGAGCGGAAGGAAGGTTGCAGAGGCCGAACTAAAAAATGTGTATGCCCGCGTGGTTACTATTAAAGCAGGAACCCGGTTGTCGTTGGTTTACCGTTATGCAACCCGTGATGTTACCCGGAATTTTACGTTCAGCGAAGGAGTTGAGGAAATCCAGAAACAGCTGGTCTATGGCTTTAACCAGGCTATCTTGCTCACCTCCAATGCCGACATCCATTTTATGGTGTTGTCGCCAACCAAAAGCACATTGAAAACGAAAGCGGCCAGCCAAACCCTGACCCCGGTTTTTATGCACGATAAACAGAAAAGTCGGTTAATCAATGTGCAGAACAATCCCTACCTTACTCCTTTGGGTATTTCAACTGCCGAAGGCAAAATAAAAAAAGGCAGTGAAGATAAATTCCGGCAAATCAACAAGTACATCGAAGAAGTAAGCCATATTGTTGAGCAGGCCGGGTTTGAAGGTCAATTTTCGATTGCCGACATGGGCTCGGGCAAAGGCTATCTTACTTTTGCATTGTACGATTATCTGACTCACACTTGCGGTTTCACTCCAATCGTTACGGGCGTCGAGCTACGAAAAGGGTTGGTCGACCAATGCAATGATATAGTCCACAAAGCCGGTTATGCCAACCTGAAGTTTATTCAGGGAACGATAGAAAGTGCCGATGTGCCGAACATCGACATACTGATCGCCTTGCATGCCTGCGATACGGCCACCGATGAGGCCATTTTTCGGGGAATATCACAAAAAGCAAGGGTAATTGTTACCGCTCCTTGTTGCCACAAACAGATCCGACAACAAATGAATGCACAGGAGGTGCTCGGTGAAATAACTAAATTTGGAATCCTGAAAGAGCGTCAGGCTGAGATAGTTACCGATACCATACGTGCTCTTATCCTTGAAGCTTATGGCTATAGTACACGGGTATTTGAGTTTATTTCAACTGAACATACCCCAAAAAATGTGATGATTGCTGCCGTTAGAAAAAGGGAATTTACTTCCGTGGATGGAGCCAAGCTAACTCAGATCGAAGCACTGAAAAGCTTATTTGGCATCGAATTTCATTACCTGGAAAAACTGCTCAAATTGACCAAATGAAAACTCCCAATATCATCCTAAATTGGTTTTTTATACTGGCCTGGGTTGTGATTGCCTTGCTCAGTCAAATGGATATGATGTCTGGCTGGTGGATTGGGCCTTTAGTCATTTTGTGGCTGGTAGTAAAAGTCATTGGATCGTTTTTTATCGGGTTAAATTTTTACTTTTTTAGCCATTGCTCTGCCATAACCAATGAACGGATCGTAGCCCTGACATTTGATGATGGGCCTGATGACAAGCTTACCAGGCCTTTGCTCGATTTGTTGGATGAAAAAGGAGCGAAAGCCACTTTTTTTGTCATCGGAGAAAAGGTTTTAGGCTATACTCACTTGTTAAAAGAAATTCATCGCCGTGGACATCTTATTGGAAATCATAGTTTTTCGCATGCCCGTTTCTTCGACTTTTTCAATTTTACCCGGATGCGCTTCGAATTAGTGCGTACCCGCGAACTGATTTATAAAAATACCGGCGTAAAAACACAACTCTTCAGGCCTCCATACGGCGTTACAAACCCTGTTTTAGGCCGGGCTATCCATGCCTTGCAACTTGTTTCAATTGGGTGGAGTGTGCGCTCGCTGGATACAACACGCTCCCCCAAAAAAGCGCTACAGCGATTGATCAAAAAAACCCATCCGGGTGCTATCATTTTACTCCATGACACCACTCCTGATATCGTGGAGATAACTAAAAAATATCTGGATTGGCTCACATCCAATGACTATCGTGTAGTGTCACTTGACCAACTGTTAACCATTAAAGCGTATGAATAAATTTTTGCTGACGGCTTTTACCTTGCTTTTAATGTGCTTTGTCCCCGCTTTCGGGCAGGGTGTTTCGTTTTCTCCGGTTTCGGATGTAAGTGCTTTGCAACGGGCTGTCAGGCAACAGTCGGAGGCAACCCAAACGTTGAGTAGCCTCTTTGTTCAGGAAAAATACCTCGACATGCTTCAGGATGTGTTGGTGAGTAACGGTCGTTTTATGTATAAAAAAGAAAACAGCGTGCGTTGGGAATATACCGATCCGATCAGGTACACTATTCTAATCCACGATGGGAAATTTACGATCGATAATGATGGCAAAATTTCCGAGTTTAGTACCCAGAGCAATCCCATGTTCCGCGAAATCAACAAAATGATTGTTACCGCCATACGTGGCGATTTTGTTGGTAGTCCTGACTTTTCTCCCACTTATTTTGAGAATGAGGAACAGGTGATGGCCCGCCTTGTGCCGGCCTCGGCTCAGGTGAGGAGCATGATCGAACACATCGAAATCTATTTTCAAAAATCAGATATGCAAGTAGTTAAAGTGCTGTTTGCCGAACCCGGAGGCGATTATACGGCCATACGTTTTACGAATAATCTGGTGAACAGGGAAATCCCTGATTCCGAGTTTTTGCATTAAACCTATCCAGGATGAGAGCTGCTTTACTTCCTTTTTCTTTGTTCATTCTATTGGGATTGTTGTTTAATTCCTGTCGCTTTTCAGGCTATTCGGCCAGGTATGTGTCGGGGGATGTGAAAAATTCACGTCCTGTGGTATTTGGTCAGGATTTTGAAAAAGCCCTTTATAGCACTGATCTGAATGTGTTTGGCCGCCAGATCACCGGCATTACCGTGATAAAACACGACTCCACCGGATTTCATGTGGCCATGTTGTCGGAACTGGGCTTGAAGTATTTCGAGTTATTTTTCCCGGCAAACGATTCTACGGCCGATGAAATCCGATATGTGATGGAGGTAATGAACCACAAGCCTGTTACGGAGGGGCTTTTGTCGCTTTATGGCCTGTTGTTCCAGCCGCCGGTGTACGACAGCCATGCCCGCTTTTTGATGAACGAAACAGGAAAAACATGCCTGCTTATCAACAAGATAGAGAAGAAGCAGGTCAGTTTTTATTTTAGCTCGCTTTCCGGAGAGGTGGAAGAGCTGACCTCCAAGAAGCTGTTGAAACCCAAGGCCGAAATAAAGCTCAGCGGTTATGGCGACGGGTATCCGGGTAGTCTGCTCTTGTTTCAACACAAACTTTCGATACAATTAAAGCGTTTGTGAGGCCGGAATGCCGGATCTTTTTTAATTTTGAAATAATATGGTAAACATAACCCGGTCATGATTGGACAAACAGCTCAAAGACGATGAGCTGGGAGGTGTGTGGTCGGAATTTGTAAGTTTAAAGAATATAGATGCGCTCATGAAAAAGTTATTTTCTTTTATTGTTGTTGTTGCAGTTGGGTTATTCGTCCTTTCGTGTGGAAAAGAAACAACCCAATCTCCTGCCGATTTTGTTAATCCATTCATCGGAACCGGTGGTCACGGACACACTTTCCCAGGGGCTACAGCTCCTTTTGGAGGTGTTCAACTGAGTCCGGACACGCGCAAAGACAGTTGGGATGGGTGTTCCGGCTATCATTATTCCGATTCCGTGATTTTTGGCTTTAGCCATACCCACCTGAGTGGTACAGGGGTGGGCGATTATGGCGACATACGTTTAATGCCTACAGTAGGCGAGATTAATTATGCCCCCGGAACCGCCGAAAATCCTGACTCGGGTTATGCGTCACGGTTCTCACATCAAAATGAAAAGGCTTCTCCCGGATATTATCAGGTGTTGCTTGACGACTACGGTATAAAAGTTGAACTGACAGCCACGCCTCATGCCGGAATGCATCGCTATTATTTTCCCAAAACAGACCAGGCCCGTGTGGTGCTTGATTTGGTGGAAAGTGTGGTGACAGAAAAAATTCTGGGAGCTGAATTGCGTATCACAAGCGACCACGAAGTAATGGGTTACCGCATAACCAAAGGCTGGGCTGCCGAACAAAAAGTCTATTTCTACGCGAGTTTTTCCCGTCCTTTTCAAGCTACAGGCTTGTTAAATGAAGGGGTTTTTCATCAGAATAAGCTGGAAGCACTTGGCGATGACCTGAAAGCTGTTTTTACCTTTAATATGCTCGACGGTGGTCCTTTGTTAGTAAAAGTGGGTATTTCTCCCATCGATTATCATAGTGCACGCGAGAATTGTTTTCAGGAAATTGATTCCTGGGACTTTGAAGGAACACACGAAAAAACCCGGGAAAGCTGGAACAAGCAACTAAGAAAAATTGAGGTGGAAGGCGACAGCCACGATGACAAAACTGTTTTTTATACGGCCCTTTATCATACCATGATTGCGCCCAATATTTTTTCGGATGTCGATGGAAGATACCGCAACCATGCCGATGAAGTAATTCAGGATAGGAGCTTTAAAGTGTACACCGTGTTTTCGTTGTGGGATACCTTCAGAACCTTGCATCCGCTGTTCACCCTTATCGAACGCGAGCGCTCAGCCGATATGATTAACTCTATGCTCGACATGTATAAACACGATGGACTGTTGCCGGTTTGGGAACTTGCCGGAAACGAAACCAATTGTATGATCGGATACCATGCCGTTCCAGTAATTGCCGATGCCTGGATGAAAGGAATTCGTGGTTTTGACGCCGATCTGGCACTTAAGGCCATGAAAGCCAGCGCCAGATCCGGATTGTTTGGGCTGAATGATTACATGACCAAAGGGTATATTCCGGCAGACAAAGAAGGCGAAAGTGTGAGCAAAACGCTCGAATATGCCTACGATGACTGGTGTATCGCTCAGGTGGCAAAGGGGCTGAACGATGTGGAAGCTTATCAGGATTTTACCAGAAGAGCACAGTATTACAAAAACCTGTTCGACAAAAGTACAGGGTTTTTTCGCGGAAAATCTAACGGAGGCTTCGTTGTTCCTTTCGATCCAACTCAGGTAAACTTTATGCTCACCGAGGCCAATACCTGGCAATACAATTTCTTTGTGCCACAAGATATCAATACCCATATCGACATGCTGGGCGGCGATGTGGCCTACGAGCAAAAACTGGATGAGTTATTTACTACCGCCGAAAAGCTTACAGGAAGGGTGCAGTCGGACATCACCGGACTGATCGGTCAATACGCGCACGGAAATGAACCCAGTCACCACATGGCTTACCTTTATAACTTTGTTGGGAAACCATGGAAAACCCAACAACTTGTTCACCGCATTTGCTCCGAATTGTATTCCAACAACCCCGACGGGTTAAGCGGTAACGAGGACTGTGGGCAAATGTCGGCCTGGTATGTGATGAGTGCCCTTGGGTTTTACCCGGTTACACCGGCAAGTATGAACTATGTGCTTGGAAGTCCGCGCTTTGATGTGGCCAGGATTAATCTGGAAAACGGAAAAGTGTTTGTTGTGAAAGCTTCCGGAATAAGTGAGAAAAACAGGTATATCCGGTCAGTGAAGTACAATGGCCAGCCGTATACCAAATCGTATATCACCTACGACATGATTGCCAACGGTGGCGAACTCGAGATAGAAATGGATGACCAGCCCAACGAAGCCTGGGGGCAAAAACCGGAAGACCGTCCGGTACAGCGTATTTCTGACTTTCAGATTACGGCTGTCCCGGCATTTCAGACTGAGAGCAGGACTTTTGAAACCACCATGACGGTCGGACTGGTTAGCATCGACTCACTGGCGAAAATAAAAGTTACGCATAACGGAACCTCCAGCCTTTACGAGCAACCCATCGAAATCAGCCGTACCTCTGACTTTATGGCTATGGCCTCCGTTAATGGAATAACAAGTTTTGCCGAAACAGCAAACTACCTTCGGATTCCGGCTAACCGCAGAGTCATTATTCATACCCCATACAGCGATCAATATACAGCCGGGGGCGACATAGCCCTGATCAATACCATCAGAGGCGGTCATGAGTTTAGAACAGGAAACTGGCAAGGGTATTACGGTACCGACCTGGATGTGGTTGTGGATCTTGGAGAATTACAGCTGGTGAGCGAAGTGGGGGCAGGATTTCTGCAGGATGAAAAATCATGGATCTTTATGCCCGGGAAAGTACGGTTTCAGGTGTCTGCCGATGGCGTGAAATACCAGGAGGCGGGGCTTGTTTACAACCCTGTGGATCAGAAAGAAAGTGGAGGTATCGTTCACGATTTTGTGGTGAAAGGAATAGATAAAAAAATCCGCTTTATTCATGTAACGGCCACCTCGTCAGGAGCTTGTCCCGACTGGCACGTGGGAGCAGGAAACCTTTCATGGATTTTTGCCGACGAAATATGGACAAGATAACTTGTGCTTTTGTAGTCCGAAAGCCAGACACAGATACTTACTAAAGAACGATGAAAGACGAAATCACCATTCAGCAAATTGCCCTTCACCGTGTGGGCAACCCTTCCCGGGGTGAAGGACTCAGGACTTCAAAATCGCCACTACAGCTCGACGACCATATACTCGACCTGTTGAAACATTATTTTCTGTCGCCTTTTAAAACGGAATCACGCTTTCGTCTTTTTCATGAGTCAGATCTGGGGCTTAATGAGGTATATAGTTATGCAAACCAGATTTTTACAAATCCGGAGAAATTCTTTG
The DNA here is from genome assembly GCA_002440885.1 of Bacteroidales bacterium UBA6244. GTDB lineage: Bacteria > Bacteroidota > Bacteroidia > Bacteroidales > F082 > UBA6244. The sequence continues at coordinate 538 of DJVY01000065.1, read as the reverse complement.
AAGCGGGAATCGGGTTGGCCAAACACCTGCACGCACAAAGTGAGCATCCCAAAATTAAACAAGGTGAGTTTTACCTCGTTTTGTTCGATAACGGCATTGTAGAAGGCCAGCGAACAGAAGTGCTTGGCCTGTTCAAATCGGAATCGCGCGACACTTATTTGAAGGTTTTTCCGGCAGGCGATAACTATGCCATCGACAGCGAACAGGGGATAAACATCAATAAACTCGACAAAGGATGCCTTATTTATAACCTGGAAGAATCGGAAGGCTATGTGGTGGAGGTAGTCGACAACCTCAACAGTGCCGATGCCCGGTATTGGGTGGATGATTTTTTGCACGTCACAGAGCGTCGGGATGCGTATTACCACACCGAAAAAACACTGGCCATGACGAAGAAATTTGTCACCAGCTATCTCCCTGAGAAGTTTGAGATGGACCGTGCCGACGAAGCCGGGATGCTCAACAATTCGACGAAGTATTTCAAAGAACACGACACCTTCGATCTCGAAACCTTCGCCAACCAGGTGCTCGATCACCC
>DJVY01000208.1:2741-5525 GCA_002440885.1 Bacteroidales bacterium UBA6244 | reverse complement strand
TGTTCAAGCGACCCCTTAGCAGAGCTAAGGGGAGCTTTTCGCCACCGGCTTGCTGGACAAAAATAGTTAATTTCGGATGTTAATTTAAAATTTAATTATCATGGAAAAAAAATGCATCCTCAGTCGGAAGAAGCCTTGCGGCTTCTCCAGAAAACAATGATCGCGGGCAACTATTCACCGCGCAGTATTGCTACCTATTTGCGCGAGATCCGCTACATCTGCGCTTATTTTCCCGATCTGTCGCCTCAGCAGTGGACTGATGCACATATCATTGATTACCTCCATTATCTGAAAACCGTTCACCAGGTTTCGTACAGCAAAAGCAAGATGACGGCTCAAAGTGTGGCTTTCTTCTTTCGCTATGTACTCAAACGTCCTTATGATGTGCCCTCAAAGCTCTATCCCAAACAGGAGTTCAAGCTGCCGCACTATCTTACCAAAGAGGAGATGCAGCGGCTCATTAACAGTTGCCGCAGCCCCAAGCAAAAAGCCATTGTTGAGTTGTTTTACAGTTCGGGTTTGCGACTCGAAGAACTACGCTTGCTTCGACTCACCGACGTTGACAGCAAAAACAACCGCCTGTTTGTGCGTTGCGGAAAAGGCCGTAAAGACCGTTATACCCTGCTTTCGAAACGGGTGGTTGAAACATTGCGTACTTATTACAGAAACCAGAAGGTAAAACCGCTGGTTTACCTCTTTGAAGGGATAAGGCCTGGGCAACCCATGTGGGCAGGCGCCATTCAGTGGACGGTACGGCAGGCTTATAATCACGCCGGATTATCGCATAAAGAGCATAAAACCCATGCCCTTCGTCACAGCTTTGCTACCCATCTGCTCGATGCAGGGGTGGATATTCACACCATCAAAGAGTTGTTGGGACATAGCGACATAAAAACCACCATGATTTACCTCCATCTGCAAACATCCAAACGAAACCTGATTGTCAATCCATTAGACGAGCTTTTCAGGGAAGATGACCAGATAGCCAATATTCCAAAGTCAACCCGGCTGCTTTGAAACCACGCCATACGGTTCAGCAAATCATCAGGCAAACGGCATGGGCTGAATACGTTAATCCTTTTTCGCACCAGGTGCTTACAAATCTGGCCAACTGCCGCACTGCTGCATTGGGTTATCATCATTTTCAATGTGATGATCCCGGGTGCCGGCATATTCATTACCGCTACCACAGCTGCCGTAACCGCCATTGCCCTTCGTGCAACTGGCAAAAGCAGGATGAATGGCAGGAAGCAAGGATGAATGAACTGTTGCCGGTGAAGTATTTTCATGTGGTGTTTACCCTGCCCCACGAGTTGAATGCATTGGTGATGGGCAACCGGGAGGCTTTGTTTAAGCTGCTCTTCGGCAGCGCTTCGCACTGCCTGCTTACCTTGTGCCACGATCCCAAATGGCTGGGGGCTACTCCCTCCATAACATCCGTGTTGCATACCTGGGGACAGCAACTTTCTTTCCATCCGCATGTTCACTGCATAGTGAGCGGTGGCGGAGCCGACAACAACAACCGTTGGCACAACCTTAAGAAAAGTGTCCGTTATGGCTACCTGTTTCCTTACAAGGTGATGGAACCGCTTTACAAAGGCTATTTCCTGGAACGTCTTAATAAACTGATTGGAGATGGAAAAATAAAGGTTCCTGAAAGCTGCAACTGGAAACAGCTTAAAGACATTCTTTACCGCAAAGAGTGGCTGGTGTATGCCAAACAGCCCATGGGCAGCGTATCGCAGGTGGTGGAGTACCTGGCCAGATATGCCCATAAAGTGGCCATTTCAAATTACCGCATTTTGGAAATTACCGAAAACAGTGTCAGTTTTCGGTATAAGGACTATGCCGACCATAAACGAATGAAAACGATGGTATTGTCGTTGCATGAGTTTGTCAGGCGTTTTGAGCAGCACATTTTGCCCAAAGGTTTTGTAAAGATGAGGCATTACGGAATATTGGGCAACTACCGAAGAAAACAGCGGGTTAATGCCATCCTGGCTGTAATGCAACTTCCACCGCATCCGCCAGGGGTTAAAATCCCGTATCAGATACGGATGCTGGAGAAATACGGTGTGGATGTAACGCTTTGTCCGAAATGCAAAACAGGCCACTTGTTGCTTGTTGCTGTGGTTTTTCCAATGAATCGGGGAAGCCCGAAAAATCTCAAAAATGCAAATGCCGATGAAACCACAAAAAGATAATAACATTGTTCCTCTTCACAGGGCGAACGGCCACCGTATTTTACGGAGCGCAGCAAAATCATGCGCATCGAAACAAAAATGGAAAATACAACATCGAAAAACGCTAAACAACATTACCGTCATGGCGAAAATGACAAACAAATACCGAATAATCGAAACCGTCCATACGGTACCTCCAACCAGTGAATGTAAAAACAGGCTACTTTTTCCCCTAAGGCAGTAACTCCGGACCGGGGTTGCTGAACAGGTGATAGACCAAAAAGCCCGTAAGTGTGTAAGTAACTTCCGGGCTTTTATCGTTGGGCTTTTTGGCTATCACGCTATGTGTTGGGCGTATGTACTTTTTTCTCGTCATTTGTTGAACGTCCTGTTTGCCCATGTAAAGAACTCAGTTAAGCTGAATACCATTATGTTTTTGTTCTTCGTTTCTTCTGTCGTGTATTTCTTTTGTTTAACAGCATCTTTCAGCCATTGAATTGCTCCTGTTTTCCAACCTGCTCCATCAATTAAAATCATAATTGAATTTTCGGGCATTGCTTCAATGGTGTTTAAATACAAATAGGGGAGTTTCTCGTCAACT
>DJVY01000208.1:0-2693 GCA_002440885.1 Bacteroidales bacterium UBA6244 | reverse complement strand
TAATAAGTTCAAATCCCTTACCTGTCAGAACAGTCTTTACTGCTACTTCAAGTTGGTTTCCTGTAACATTACTCGTAGTTCCTTTTTTTATTTATGCGATTGAATAGTTTGTAACAACAATTTCGTTTATTGCTCCACGCTTAGTCGGGTCTGAATTAATCATTCTTCTTGCAGGAATTCTCACTATGTTATAGTCACTGTATATTTCATCAAAAAAGTTGTCAGTAGGATTATTATTCTTCGGGTCTGAATTACTCAACATTACGTTTATTCCTTTTTTGTCAAGCTCTCTGAAAAGTTTTGAGAGCTCAATTTGTTCATTGTCTGCAAAATCTTGTTTGCTGTATGATTTGAAATTTGCTGTCTTGCTGATTGGTCTGTAAGGCGGATCAAAGTAAACAAATGATTTGTCTTTCAGGTCTGAAACAACTTGTCTAAAGTCAGCCTTTTTAATTTCTGCAATCTGTAACACATGGTGAACCGCCAATAAGTTTTGTTCATCGCAAATTGTCGGGTTAACGTAGTCGCCTGCTGGTGAATTAAATTCTCCTTTTGAGTTAACCCGATAAAGTCCGTTGAAGCAAGTGCGGTTTAAGAAAATCAACTGGGCTGCTCTTGGAAACCATTGCTCTGAATACTTGTCGTAGTCAATGTTAAAGCGTTGTAAGTTGTAATTTGTCCTTTGGTCGTAAAAAAAGTCTTGTCGTTGTTTTTTGTCGAGTTTTAGGTAGTTTTTTTGGTAACGATATAAGAAGTCAAGCAGCTTTGAAACGTCATTTTGGATTACCTTGTATGTTAAAATTAGTTCTTCGTTAATGTCGTATAGGTAAGCACTTTCAATGCCATAGTTCTGAGCAATGTCAAAGAAAACAGCACCACTTCCTAGAAATGGCTCGTAAAATGTCTTAATCTTTTTTTGTTTAAGCTGTTTTGGATAAAGTTCTTTGAATTTGTCGAGTAGTTGTCCCTTGCCGCCAGCCCATTTTAAAAATGGTTTTGCTCCCACGTTGTAAGGATTGAAAAGGTCTTCAACCGCTGAAGGTTTTTCGTCCTTGATTTTATATTTAGCTGCTGGCGCCATATTATTAAAAGTCAGTCTGCAAATTTAGTCAAAAAGTTCGTTTGTCGAACCGTAATTTTCAATGTGAACTGCATTAGCAGCATTACGCCTAGCGGCCCGGCGGTATGAAACGTTGCGCATTTTGAAATACAAACTTATCAGCCCGCTAAGCCGTTGATTAAATGTTATTTCATTCAAACATAGCAGTATTTGCGCAATGTTTTATGACCGCGTGTTATCGGCTGTCACTTTATTCATAATAATTTTTCACTTCAAATTTGTTTTGCTTTAATAATTCCAATAAAAAGTATTTATGGTCGTTACCAACTAAAACAACTATTTTTTCATCTGGATATTTCTCTGAATAAGCGTTTATTTTATCAAACATTGCTTTGTTACGTCTATTCCAAAAATCTTTCCTCAACTCTGAAAATTTCAACCATTTCTCTAGTTCTTTGGTTTGTTTTACAATAGATATCGTTAAATTGAAGTTAATTTCATTTTTCAAGGCAAGAAATTTAGTTGCTACATCTGAATTTGCTTCTGACAAAGAACGAAATTTCAAATCAGAATAGCTGCTTAAAGCAGAAAAGAGAATTTCAAAGTCAGTTTTACTGTTTTCAGAAAGTTTATTCTCCTTATATAGTTTTAGCATTTCATCAAACATTTGATTTTCTTTTTCAAAATAATTTTCTTTTCTATAAAACTCATTTCTTCCTTCTATTTCAAAAGGTAGAAGTTTAACTGCATGCAATTGCTGGTATTTATAACTTGCAATATTCTCATTTGTAGAAAGTAAATCTGGATATTTTTCCAGATTAAATTGATAATCCTCCGTAAAATACTTTTCTTCTAATTCAACTAAAATTAAGTCAGGTTTTATTTTATCAAGTGCATAAGTTAAAGAGTCAACATTTATATAATTTTTTTCTTCATGCGCAGTTCCAATCAACCAAATTTGTTTCTGTCCGTAACAAATTGAGGCCGTTATAAGCAATAAAATTGTTAAGTTTTTTTTCATGCTAGTTTTTTGTGAGATTGCCGATAACATTTTATTTACGCAACAAATATACAACTTTTGTAAATACAAAACATCAAACTTGCGTAAACCACTTTCGGGTTTATGCTGGATATTGAATGATAAATTACATAATATCAATATGATAAACTATTATTATTTTAATAAAAATAGTTGCGTTTACGAATGTTTTAGTAATTTTACCGTTATTAATTTTGAAAAAATGGACATTGAATATTTAATCGCAGTTTTGAACGGAAACTCATGCTCCAAAGGTACAGCGCCGGTTCCATCAAAAATTACAGCAGTTCGGTGAGGAGTTTTCTTCAAGTGGCGGAAAAACGGTTTGATCACCCCGACGAATTAAATGAAAATGATATTGAAAAATACATTTACCGGGAAATAAGGAAAGACCATATAAGCACTTCCTATCAGTTTGCAAATGTGTTGTTTTGTACGTGGACAATTTTCATTTTTCTTTTTCTGTCTTTATGTAGCAAATTGTCCGCTGTGTCGTTTTTTACACTTGCCGCTAGCGGCTGAGGCTAAAAGCTGGCGGGCATTTACTCACAAATTGCTTATTTTTTTAATGTGTTCGTGAGGGCTTCGCCGTTC
>DJVY01000034.1:1375-9420 GCA_002440885.1 Bacteroidales bacterium UBA6244 | reverse complement strand
AAAATGGGAACGGGGTTTGCACTTCGAAACTCATAAATCGTTGATCGGTGTTTCGCGCCGCAGGCGTACAGGCTGGTATTCAAAAAACTGTAAATCAATGGAATGATGAATATCGAACACCGAATAGTGATTTAAGAACGGGTGTCCCACTTCGACATTCTTAAATCGGCGTTCGACACTCGGTGTTCAAAAGGTTGTATATCAAAAAAATAATGAATTTCGATTTGCATTCTTTCTGCCTTATAAAATGATGATTTTTTATCCCTTCCCGCCGGGTCGGGAAAAAGACAGGACTTAGATTTCGACCCGACGGGTTTTGCTCAACCCGGCGGGTCTGGAGTTGGGCAAGCAGGTGTTCAAAAGAGTTTTGGAATTTTAATTATGCGTGTTTCTTCAAGCCGGAAAACCAATCCCGAAAGCCCTGGCCATAGGGGGGCAATAGCTTAAAAAACAGGTGAGTGGTATTTAATTAGGAATGAATTTGCTGCCGACAAACACATCACCCCTCTGCTAATTTTTTACCCATGTTTTTAAAAATAAATCCATGGAAAGGTAAAACAGCATACCAGTACATTCGTCCCCACAATCCCAATGGCCTAAAAGTTGCTGTTTGAATTAGTTGGTTGTCGGTTATCTTAAATTCGAGCCAGGCCTCGCCGGGCAATTTCATTTCGGCGTAGAGCAGCAGCCTTTTCTCTTCTCTGTTGGCATCGATTACCCGCCAGAAGTCAAGTGCTTCGCCAGCGTGCAGTTGGGTGGCGTTCTTCCTCCCTCGGCGTAATCCAACACCCCCAGCCATTTTGTCGAGCATTCCGCGAATATGCCAGAGCCAATCTGCGTAATACCATCCATTCTGGCCACCGATGCTCCAAATGCGGTGCAAAGTTTCTTCCGGATTTTTTACCGGGTTTACCCTCTCGTCCTTATAGCACCCAAAAGTTGGTACTTCCATCAACTTGCTGATGCCCTCGTCGAGTGCGTGACTCGAAAGGGCGTCTGTCCAGCTTGCACCTACACTATCTGTGGCTATTTTGTTGAACGCCAGCTGAATGGATTTTTCGTACGTCAGTGGAAGTATGTTGAGTTTTTCAGCCAAATCATTATCCCTACAAATGACTTCCACACGCATACTTTTTACCAAATGGGTGGCGAGCGTGTAGGAGGTAGAGGTGACAAAATACAACCAGTAGGAAGATAGCTTGGGGGTCATCACCGGTACTGTAATAATCAACCGTTTCAATCCCCTGACACGTGCGTAGATAAGAAGTAAGTCCTTGTAGGTAAGTATCTCAGGGCCACCAATGTCAAAACTTTTTTTAAAAGTATAGCTGTTGTTTAGTACTCCTGTTAAGAACTGCACCACATTTCGAATGGCAATAGGTTGCGACTTTGTTTTTAGCCACCGCGGCGCAATCATGATGGGGAGCTTTTCGACCAGATCACGAATAATCTCGAAAGAAGCACTGCCCGAACCTACAATAATTCCGGCCCTTAATGTAGTTAAAGCGAAACTGCTCTGTGCCAGTATATCCTCAACTCCTTTTCTGGATTGCAGGTGTTTCGACAAGATATTTTCGTTCACTATTCCGCTCAGGTAAATAACCTGCCTGACTTTAGTTTTTTCGATGTATTCTTTGAAATTCATCGCCGACTCCTTTTCGAGTTGCTCAAAATCTTCATCGGCTGCCGACATGGAGTGAATAAGGTAATAGGCGAATTCAATGTCTTTAGGAATGGCCGACAACGTGGAAGGCTTTAGAAAATTTACCTCGATAACCTCAATTCCGCCCCCAGGATACTTCGTGGTGTCGAATCTGTTCACATCTCTTACACAACATATAACCATATGTCCCTGAGCCAGTAGGGCAGGAAGTAAATTTTGGCCAATGTACCCGGTAACTCCGGTTAACAGGATTTTCATGTCTGATCTTTTATAAAGGGGCTAATTTAGATTTTTTATAAATAAGTATATCACTTTCACCAAAATATACTTATTTTTACCGCCAGAATTTCTTGGTAATACGCAAAATAATTGATGAGTACAGCGACATCGGCGCAGATTGGCGAATGATTTTATGATAAATAATGACTTATAATATGAAAGATCCATTGGTTCTTGAAATTGACGGAAGGTATTTGTATTACGCATTTTTATCGGGAGGAGCGCGGATACTCAAGTACCAGGCAGAGATAAACAGGATTAATGTTTTTCCTGTAAGTGACAAAGATACAGGTACAAATCTGGCTTCTACGGTTCGGTCGGTTATCGACAATATTAAGCCCAGCCGCTCATACAAGCATACGGTAAGCCAGATAGCCGAAGCGGCACTCATGGGTGCCCGGGGCAACAGTGGAGTTATATTTGCCCAGTTTCTGCATGGACTAAGTCGTGAAACAAATGACAAACAACTCATTACTATTCCTGAGTTCATTGAAAGTGTAAAGAAATCTATACCCTATATTTACGAAGCTATTGCCAACCCTGTAGAAGGAACGATGCTCACTGTTATTCGTGATTGGTCTGACTTTCTGAGCAACAAAAAAAACAGTTTCACCGACCTGAAGAAGTTGGTGATTGATTCGATAGACGTGCTGGAAACCTCACTCAAAGAAACCACCGGTAAATTAAAAATCCTGAACCAGTATCACTTTGTGGATGCCGGTGCGAAAGGTTTTGTGCTTTTTATTGAAGGGGTCATTGATTTCATTAAAAACCGAAATATCCGAAACCTGATGATTCAGTCTGCCGACCAAATCACCCTGGTGCACACCGATGAGATGGTGGATGAAGAAATTGTACACCGATACTGCACGGAGGCTATTTTGAAGAATCTGAATATAAGCAAGGTGGAGCTGCAGGAAACACTTACTAATTCAGGTGATTCGGTGGTTGTAGCCGGCTCTGAACAGGTATGCCGGATTCATGTGCACACCAATTTTCCGGCAGATTTGTTTTATAAACTAAAAGATGTGGGCACGGTTACTTTTCAAAAAGTGGATGACATGGTGCGACAGCACGAGGCCGTAAACAACAGAAAGTGGAAAATTGCGCTGATTTCTGACTCTACGTGTGATCTTTCTCAGGACTTGCTCGATTATTACCAAATCCACCTGTTGCCTATAAATCTTCATTTTGGTGAGAACCATTTCCTCGACAAGGTGACGATGAAGCCGGAGCAGTTTTACGATATGCTTGAAACACGTCCGGAATTTCCTACCACTTCGCAGGTAAACGAGCAGGCTTTCGTAAACCTGTATTCTCATTTGGCTTCACATTACGAGGCCGTTATTGCTGTTCATTTAACCAGCCAGTTTAGCGGAACTTATGCCAACAGTGTAAAAGCCGCTAAACGCATTCAACATGAGTTTGGAAAACCGGTTTATGTGGTCGACTCAAAAAATCTCTCCGGAGCACTTGGTCTATTGGTGCTTAAAGCGGCCCAAGCCATTGAGAGCGGACAAGAAGCCTCCGGGATAGTTAAACAACTGGAACAATGGGTTCAGGAAGCTAAGATATTTGTGAGTGTACGCGATTTGAAGTATATGATTAAAGGAGGTCGTGTGACTAAAAACAAGGGAATGGTGGCCAAACTTCTTGGACTAAATCCCATTGTTTCTATTGATAAAGACGGTAAGTCGTTGCTGTTTGGACAGACATTCAGCCAGCAGGCCAGCATACGCAAAGTGTTGAGACATATTGCGAAAATCAGCCGGGGCAAACGTATTTGGAATTATGTTATCCTCCATGCCCATAACCAGGAAGAAGCCGATCGCGTGTCGGCGCAAATGGAGGTCATTACCGGAAAGAAGCCGGTTTCTGTAGTCAATATTTCACCTGTTATAGGCATGCATGCAGGCATAGGTTCTACGGCCATATCATTACTTTACGATAACTGATCAGATTATGTTAACAATTTTTCTTCAGGCTTTTATCCTCATCATGGCGATGATGACGGTGCTGTGGTTGGCTAGCATAGTGCTTAAAAATGTGAGTATTGTCGATCTGTTTTGGGGAATGGGATTTGTGCTGGTCAATGGATGGTACTTTTGGTCGTCCGGCGATCTATATTTGCGGCAGATACTGGTTTTATTTCTGGTGTCTATATGGGGAGTCAGGTTGTCTGGTTATCTGGCCTGGCGCAACGCCGGAAAAGGAGAGGATTACAGGTACCAGGAATTCAGAAAAACTTATGGTGAACAGCGCTACTGGTGGGTTAGTTTTTTCCAGACTTTTTTACTCCAGGGGGTACTCATGTGGTTGATTTCGCTTCCCTTGTTGGGTGTTAACTATTACACGCAAAGCAATCAAATTAACTGGCTTGATATACTGGCTCTGATCATTTGGCTTGTTGGTTTTATTTTTGAGACCGGCGGCGATCTTCAACTGGCCGTATTTAAAAGCGACCGCAGGAATGTGGGAAAAGTCCTCAATACCGGTTTTTGGCGATATACACGTCATCCGAACTATTTTGGCGATGCAGCGGTATGGTGGGCTTTCGCGTTGTTTTGTATGGCGGCCGGCAATTATTGGATGATTGTGGGGTCGATTGTTATGACCTTGCTCTTGATTAAAGTTTCGGGTGTGGCCTTGCTTGAAAAAAGTTTAAAGGAAAAAAAACCGGACTACCAGGAATATGTGCGCAAAACCAGTGCTTTTTTGCCTTGGTTTCCTAAGAAATAATGTTGGAGGTTGAGTGACTAATGGTCTCAGCGAATCACACTAAAACCACGAAGATGAATAAAAAAATCACAGTCGGAAGTTCAATACCCATGTTTACGCTTCCTGATCAGCATGGGAATAATTTCGATATGCATTCGGTACTTGGAAAGAAAAATCTGGTCATTTATTTCTATCCCAAAGACGATACCCCCGGATGTACCAAGGAGGCCTGCTCGTTTCGCGATCAGTTTGAAGATTTTACTGATATGGACGCTCTGGTGATTGGAATCAGTGGCCAGTCTGTTGAGAGTCATCTGGCTTTTGCAAATAAACACCGCCTCAACTACACCCTGCTAAGTGATGAAAACAACAAGATAAGAAAGATGTTTGATGTACCCACCAACCTCTTTGGTCTGCTGCCCGGTCGTGTGACTTATGTGGTGGACAAAAGGGGTGTGGTAGTTTTTATGTTTAACTCACAATTTCAGGCTGAAAAACATGTAGACGAAGCCATTGCTGTACTAAAAAACCTGAAATGATTTCTCTGGAAATAGTTCTGATCGTCATCGCCTATGTGTCTGGTTCAATACCTTTTGGGTATTTGTTTACAAAGAAATTTGCCGGATTGAACCTATTCGAATTGGGCAGTGGCAACATCGGGTCTACCAATGTTAAGCGCGTTGCAGGGAAAAAAGTGGCACTGCTCACCCAGTTGTGCGATATGACAAAAGGTCTGTTGCCAGTGTTGTTGGTAGTGCTCTTAAATCGGTTTTACCCGGAATTGTTATCGCCGCTGACCCTTTACCTGGTGGCTTTATCTTCCATTCTTGGGCATAACTTTAGTATATTTTTAAAGTTTCGGGGTGGCAAAGGAGTTAACACAACGCTTGGAGCTTCTGTGCTCATCGCGCCCTATTCTGTGTTTATTTCGGTGGCAGTTTACTACCTTGTAAAATGGCGTTTTCGTTATGTGTCGGCAGGATCGCTGGCTCTCGCTGTCGCCTTGCCTTTGTCGTATGTACTGCTTTTCCCGATTTCTTTTACAACCTACTATTTGTTGCTCGTCGCTGTCCTGATTATATGGCGACACGTTGGGAATATCCAGCGGCTTTTTCAGGGGACGGAGAATAAATAGTCACCATTGCTTTAAACTGACAGAACAAACAAACCGATCATTTACTCATAAACTGCGATCACTTATTCATTGGAGTGCCGCATTTACTCATCGTATGGCTTGCTGGCAGGATTCGGCGGTTATTTTTGTCCGAAATATTAAAACCAATCGATATGAGATTTAGACAGATTTTATTCTTTTTTACCCTGGTGTTGGGTATGTTCGTTCTGATGAGCGGTAGTTGTAACAAAAACGAAACAGAGGATCCAAGTGGAAGTTGTACGGGTTATGTTACGGCCACGGCTACCGGAGCATTCACCGCCAACCTGTGTTTCGATGTACTGGTAAGCTACAGCTATGTGCCAGGAGAGTCGCTTAATTTTGTTACCCGTCAGGATGGAGAACCTACCTACAGCTGCACCATTCAGCTAAATGCCGGTAATGGTTCCTTCAACGGGCCTGGAACTTACACCTGTGGATTTGATGAGGTGGCCTACGTGGAACTGGATATACACGGAACTGACAACGAATACTACAAAGCCAAATCAGGCACAATCACCATTACTCAAATCGACGAAGCACATTTAAGCGCTACTTTTAATGTGGTTACCGAAGGCTATTACAATGCCAAGTCATTGAATTTTAGCGGCACTGTCAAGAAGTAAGGAGTTAAACAGGTTTACTGTGTATTAGGTCCATTGAATATTATTTCACCGCCCAAATCACCTCCTTCCGGGCCGAGCCCAATGATCCAGTCGGAGGACTGAATGATGTCGTTGTTGTGTTCAATGACAAGCACCGTGTGGCCTTTGTTAATCAGATCGTGAAACACGTTGATCAGGATTTGGACATCTTTCATGTGCAGACCTGTGGAGGGTTCGTCAAAAATGTAGAGCGTGTTATTGTTCTCGCCGACCGCAAGCGCACCAGCAAGTTTCAGGCGCTGGATTTCGCCACCTGAAAGGGTAGAGGTAGATTGTCCCAGTTTTAGGTAACCTAATCCAATGTCGCTGAGTGCCTGTATTTTCGTTGCAATGGACGGAACATCGCTGAACAGCTGGCCAGCTGACAGGATTTCCATTTGCAGCACTTGGCTTATGTTTTTCCCGCGATAGCTGACCTGAAGCACGTGTTCTTTAAATCTTTGCCCGTGACAGCTCTCGCATGGAATCCAGATGTCGGATAGAAAGTCCATGCTCACCTTTGTCTGCCCCATGCCTTTGCAGTGCTCACACCTGCCATCAGGCGAGTTATAGGAGAAATGACTTTTTTTCAAACCAAGTTTATTTGCTTCGGGCAAGGAGGCCATCACCTCTCGAATCAGGTCCATAAGTCCGGTGTAAGTAGCGGGAGTGCTTAATGCATTCGTGCCGATGGGATCTTGGTTTATTACCTCAAGATGATTGAAAGCTGAAAACGAAATGGTTTCGCAATTCACAGGCCTTGCTGCTTTAAACGAAGGCGTGATAACGTGCGAAACGAGCGAGGTCTTTCCACTTCCGGAAACCCCTGTTATGGCTATTAGTCCTCCGGCCGGAATGTGTAGGTCGATGTTTTTTAAATTGTTGGCCTGTGCTTTTTTGATAAAGAGTCCGTCGCGTAGTTTTCGATTTATCGGGCTTTTTTGTGCTCTGGTTTTTAATAAAAATGCTCCTGTTACCGAGTTGGGATTTGATTTGATCTCAGCGGGTGTTCCACTGGCAATTACCTCACCTCCATAGTTCCCGGCTCCTTTTCCCAGATCGATTACATGGTCGGCCATTGCAATAACGTCAGGGTCATGTTCCACCAGAACCACCGTGTTTCCATTGAGTTTAAGCTTGTTTATCAATCCCATTAACCGGCTTGTGTCGCGCGAATGCAATCCAACCGTGGGTTCGTCGAATATATAGGTCAGCCCGCATAAGTCAGTATCCAGCTGGTGCGCAATTCTTAAACGTTGAGCTTCACCACCTGACAGGGTAGAGGTAGCCCGGTTTGCCGACAGGTAGCCTAAGCCGAGATCGTGTAACATGTTGAATTTGTGCTGTAACCAGTCTAAAACAGGAGACAGCGACCCTTGTGTATGTTTATCTTCCTGCGTCAGGAAGTTTTTAAGGAAGAGGCCGGCCTCATGCATCGACATTTCTGATAGCTCACTGATGTTTTTGCCCCCTATTTTAATGTTGAGTACATTGTCAGAAAGCCGTCTTCCCAGACATGTTTCGCATTGCACTTCCGACAGCAAGGCTTCATAGGGTTCGGCTCTTTTTCCTTCTTTTTTTAATTCAT
>DJVY01000034.1:0-1293 GCA_002440885.1 Bacteroidales bacterium UBA6244 | reverse complement strand
CATCGCCAAAAAAACGACCCGGCGCAGTTCCGTCCATAGCCCCATTGGTAAGCGGTTTTTCCGGGTGGGTAATAAACTTTTTGGGATCTGCCACTGTTTTTATTCCCAGGCCTTTGCATGTCGCACAAGCCCCGGTGGGATTGTTAAATGAAAACATGGAGGCAGGATAATTTGACTTAGCTCCCTCGTCAGTTCTTCCAAATCGGGAATACAGTAGGCGGTAGTAGTCGTAAATCTCTGTAACTGTACCTACCGTAGAACGGGGATTTCTCGCGTATTTGTTTTGTCTGACTGCAATGGCCGGTGTTAATCCGGTACATTCTTCCAAATCCGGTTTCCTTACCTTACTCATCATCCTGCGTGCGTAGGTTGACATGCTTTCGGAAAAACGGTTTCTGCTCTCTGAAAAAAGTGTGTCGAAGGCCAGTGATGATTTACCGCTGCCTGAAACCCCGGTAATTACAGTTGTTCTGTTGAGCGGGATTCGTACATTGATGTTTTTGAGGTTGTTTGTGTTTACCCCTTTAAAGCGGATGTCCTGAGATTGATTTTCGTTTGTAATAGAAGGCGCTATCGTTTTTACGTGATTGGTGTCGTTTTTCAAACACTGTCCTGTAAACGAATCCTGGCATAACATCAGATTCTCGGGTGTTCCCTGAAAAATCAACTGACCGCCACGGTCACCCCCCTCAGGTCCGAGATCGATAACATGATCAGCTTGTTGGATTACTTTTAAGTCGTGCTCGATGACCACCACGGTATTTCCCTGATCTACAATTTCGTTTAAAGCCAAAAGCAGCATCTCGATGTCGGCATCATGCAAACCCACTGTAGGTTCGTCGAGCAGGTATAAGACATGACCCGCTGAGGTTTTATACAGCTCAGAAGCCAGTTTTACCCGTTGCGCCTCACCTCCCGACAAGGTCGTGGCAGGCTGCCCGAGTTTTAAATATCCCACATCCAGTTTGATCAGTTGATCCAGAATTCGGGTAATTTTTGGATGACCTTTAAAGAAAAGACGGGCTACGTCCACAGACAACTCCAACACCTGATAGATGTTCAGACCGTTCAACGTGATCTGTAATGTTTCCTCGTTGAACCGCTTGCCGTCACACGATTCGCATCTGGTTTCTACATCGCCTAAAAAATGCATCCCCAAGTTTATTGTTCCCGATCCCTGACAGGTTTCGCAACGCCCTCCGGTGTTGTTAAATGAAAACCGCCCTTTTGGATAGCCACGCTTTTTCGACTCGGGGAGTGCTGCAAACAAATCCCTTATGTGATCAAACAGGT
>DJVY01000050.1 GCA_002440885.1 Bacteroidales bacterium UBA6244 | reverse complement strand
AAAACCCGCATGCTTTTTGGCAATGCCAAGGACACACTGCAGGCATTGGTGGGCGAAATTAAGGAGTTATAGTAATGGTGGTGATTCTCTCCCCGGGGAGGTGATAGAATAATTTGTTTATGAAGTGCTGATAATCAGATAAATATATGGTTATCAGGACTTCTTTTTGCCATGTATTTTCCATTGATTTTATTGTTTCCTTTGCGCAATTTTTAAAATTAAAAAAATGACTGCCCAAACGAAATTTTTTCTCATCATTCTGACCTTCATTTCTGTTTTTCCTGCATTGGCTCAAACGGATAGTTTATCAAAACGACAAGACTCGCTTAACCTGGCCGTGCTGAGAGATTATGAATTAAAAATTAAGGATTTGGCCATACAAAGAGCCAACGATTCCATCAAAAGGATTGAGCTGGAAGCCAAACTGAGCAGTATGGGTACCGCCGACCGAACCAAGGAAAAAGAGTTGCAAAAACAGTTGGAAGAAATTACCTATCGTCAGCAACACCAGGAATCACGAAAAAAAGCCAAAATTGATTCCTTGCGCCAAAACACCAAGGGCTATCCGGTTATTGGTATGCTCATGGATACTTTATTCTATATTCATGCCAAAACAGGTGCCTTTACTCCGTTGGAAAGAGCGCAGAATATTTCCAGAAAAATTCATTTGCTCTACAACAATGATTTCCTCCGGGTGGACAGCATTATTACCATCAAGTCGGAAAATACGGTGGATATTGTTTATGGAGAAACCATTGTGATGAGCATCACCGAAACCGATGCGCTTTGGAATAATCTGACCATGGATGAATTGGCAAACCAAAACTGCCTGCTTATCCGAACAGCCATTCAGCAAGCAAAAATCGAAAACGGTTTTACCAAGTTGTTGACCAGAATAGGTTTGGTGGTGCTTGTTCTTTTGATACTTTGGTTTTTGATTTGGACAGTTGGGAAAGTAAACATCCGACTGATTGCCTTTGTGCAAAAACAAAAGGACAGGTGGTTTAAGAGCTTGTCGTACAGAGACTATACCTTTCTCACGGCTGACCAGGAGTTGCAAATAGTTTTGTTCCTGTTGAAGATTGTACACTGGTTGATCATTGCCATGATTCTGTACATCGCTTTTCCTTTGGTGTTCAGCATCTTCGCTTTTACCCGTGGTTGGGCTGACAGTTTGGTGCAATTGGTTTGGACGCCATTTAAAAGCATGTTTATCTCCATTTGGAAGTATCTGCCCAACCTGTTCAGCATACTGGCCATTTATTTTGTCATGAAATATTTTGTCAGATTGGTGCGGTATATCTTTACCGAAATTGATGCGGAAAAACTTAAAATATCCGGATTCCACGCCGATTGGGCCATGCCAACGTACAGCATTATTAAATTTTTGTTGTATGCTTTTATGTTCGTGTTGATTTTCCCTTACCTGCCGGGTTCCGATTCCAACATTTTCAAGGGGGTTTCGGTGTTTTTGGGAATCTTGTTTTCGTTGGGTTCATCTTCTGCCATCGCCAACATGGTTGCCGGTTTGGTGATCACCTACATGCGTCCGTTTAAAATAGGCGATAGAATAAAATTGGGTGAAATATCCGGCGATGTGGTCGAAAAAACCCTCCTTGTCACCCGTTTGCGAACCGTGAAAAATGAAGAAATCACCATTCCCAATTCGGCCATACTATCCGGAAACACAACCAATTTCAGTACATACACCAAAACCGAAGGATTGATTATTCACACCCAGGTAACCATCGGCTACGATATACCCTGGAAAGAGATGCATGCCGCGTTGATTGACGCTGCCTTGATGACCGAAATGGTGCTTCATGAACCCGCTCCATTTGTCCTGCAGACAAGCCTCGACGATTTTTACGTTAGCTATCAATTGAACGCCTATACGCGCGAAGCCAACAAACAGGCAGCCGTGTATTCGCAATTGCATCAAAATATACAGGATGTGTGCAACTCGCGTGGTATAGAAATCATGTCGCCTCATTATCGTGGGGTGCGCGATGGAAATAGCAGCACCGTTCCGGCAACTTTTCTGGCTAAGGATTACAATTCACCTCGCTTTAAGGTGGATATCCATTCAGTTGAAATAAAATAACTTACTTTTACATCAGATGTCTGATTGTATGTTGGCATTTAACGAATAGATAATTTCCGACCTATGAAATACCAATTCCTCTTTTTTGTTTTGTTTCTGGCATCCTTGCTGTTAAATGCGCAAGAGGTTGACAACAAGAAGGTTAAAGAGCTTGTTTCTCAGTATAAAACCGATGCCAAAGGTCCGTACAAAGATATCCGATGGTTCTGCAACGATGGCACCACGCGTCCTCCCGGGGAAAGATGTCCCGAGCCCGGAGTGCAACGGGCACGATACAAGGATGAGGTGATATCATTGGCTCAAACCAATCACCTTTTTTTGGGACAAATCCTGGCTACAACCGATATCGCAGCCTTCTGGGACGCAGAAAATTTTCACTCACGGTTGAAACAATACCAACTGCAAAACTACCTTCAACGCTCCGATGATGGTTGGATTTTGAGGAAAGCCAGATACTACCGCGGGGCTTTTCAGGCAGAGGATGAAGCCAATTGGGGTGTGGGTTTTTATTCGTGGTTGCTCAACGATAACAAGCAATTGACCGAAAACTTCTATCTCATCAGGGAGTCGGCCAAAGATATTCCACATCAGGGCGACGACAACCAAACCATGCTGATACGTGCGTTGTCCAAGGAAATTTCGGACAGTGTGCCTGCGTTTTTAAGCATCCGGGTAAAAATTCATGGTCAACCGGAAACGTCCGATTTGGGGGATGTGAAAAATTTTAAAAAGGCCAATTTATCGAAACTTACCGCAAATCAGGCGCGCAAATTGGATGAACTGATTGCCCACATGGAATCGTATTATCAACCTGCCGACATCCGTTCCATCCAAAGGTTTATGAAAGCCATTCCGAAAAATGTGGAGCCGGGGAAGTCCATCCAGCAACTTATAAACCGCTACGACCAGCTCTCCAATGCCCAAAAGCTGGCTGAATTGTCGTCAACCCTTTGGGTCATCAGGACACACATGCCGGATGTGCCCAAGAGTAGCGGACGCCTGGCCTTGCTGGATATTTCGCTCAGGTTGGAAGAAATCTTGTTCCGGGAGGTGAAATCATGGCCCGAGGTTACCCTCAACGATTTGTTGACTAAAACCTATTACCTCGGTATGGCTGCCGCCGGAAGCGGATATCTGGAGATTTGGGAGTGGAACGAAATCGCACCTCAACTGATGCCTCCGACAGAAGCGGTTTCGATTTCGTTTGAAAACCTGGTGGATAGAATGGAGGTGGCACGTCGCATGCTGGAGTGGAGCGTGGGCATGACCCGCGGTGTGTATAAAGACGTGGTGGACAAATATGCCGGTTTTGAGCCCCTGGCTTACGGCTATTACGACGACAGGATTCGGTCTTCGTGCTTGCTTTACCTGGGCGATTGTGTCAGCGAATTGGGAGAGTTTATCTCCACCGAGGCCAACCTGTCCAACAAGGTCATGGGTATTGCGGGGCAAAGCCATTTCAGGGGAATCAATCCCGGCTATGCCATGGGCGAACTGGTGGTGATTGACGAAGCTACCGGGGAAACCGAAATTTCTGCCGACAAAATCTATGTGTTCAATCACCCGCCTGCCGATTTAAAACCCGTTGCCGGAATTGCCACCGTCAGCGAAGGCAACATGGTTTCGCATGTGCAACTGTTGGCGCGAAACCTGGGAATTCCCAATGCCGTCCTTTCGGCAGAAAATTTGGAACAATTGAAAGGCTTCAGCGGACAAAAGGTGTTTTATGCCGTTTCAAACAAGGGAACGGTGATCATGAAGCCGGAGGCCGACATGACTTCCGTGGAAAAAAATCTCTTTTCTGCCAGGCAACGTAAGGAAGAAAAAATAGCCGTTCCGGTGGAGCGTATCAACTTAAACCAAAAGAACATCCTCAACCTCAGAGATGTACATGCCGAACATTCAGGAATTTTATGTGGTCCCAAGGCCGCCAACCTGGGTCAGCTTAAACTGATGTTTCCTGAACAGGTTGTGGAAGGATTCGTCATTCCCTTCGGTATTTTTAAAGATCACATGAACCAACAGATGCCCGGGAAAGACACGACCTATTGGCAATTTCTGCTGACCACCTTCGGGATGACCAACCAAATGCGTGCGTCCGGAAAAACAGAACCTGAAGTGGAAAAATATACCCTCGACAGGCTCGAAATACTCAGAACCGCGATTAAATCCATGCCGCTCTTGCCTGCATTTGTGGCGGATATAGAAAAGTCCTTCCAACAGATTTTAGGTAAGCCCATGGGATCCATACCGGTTTTTTTGCGCAGCGATACCAACATGGAAGACCTCAAAGATTTTACGGGTGCCGGACTAAACCTTACCTTGTTCAATGTGGTGGACAAAGAAAAAATTCTTCAGGGAATCAAAGAAGTTTGGGCTTCACCCTATTCCGAACGGAGTTATAAATGGAGACAGCGTTATTTGTTAAACCCTGAAAATGTGTATCCTTCCATTCTGGTTATTCCCAGTGTTGACGTGGATTATTCGGGGGTGCTGATTACCAAGGGCATACTCACCGACAGCGACTCCGATCTTACCATCGCGTTCAGTCGTGGTGCCGGTGGTGCCGTGGAGGGTCAGGCCGCCGAATCGTACTTGCTCAAAGGGTCAGGTCAGAATATGTTGATTTCTCCTTCCCGGGAAGCCATGGCCAACACGCTTCCAGCCACCGGTGGTACGGGAAAACGATTCTATTCCTTTCAGCAACCCATTCTTTCATCCGGAAATCTGGACCAAATACGAAACTTTTCAAAACAAGTAGCTGAACAGATGGCGGAAAATGCACATACCAAAGCCAAAGGACCGTTTGACATAGAATTGGGATTTAAGGACAATAAATTGTGGCTGTTTCAAATCAGGCCCTTCGTCGAAAACAAGCATGCTTTGAAATCGGAATACCTGAAATCCATTTCGCCCGAATTGCCTGTCGGCAAACAAATACTATTAAATACCAAATTGTAATCAGGATGAAACATGTTAAAATATGGTTGATATGCCTTATGCTGTTTTCCATGCAAATGGAGACCATGGCCTATCCCTGGGATGGCTTTTCCCTCACGGGCATCCGTCGTTTGTACAGACTTCAACTCATCATGAACAACCTCAACAATGATAAAAAGCCTGTTCCCGGGGCACAAAAAAACCTCGACCAAATTCATCTGAACCTGATGAATCCCAAGGGCGATAGTCTGGATGCATTTCCCATGTCAGACCCTGCATTGCAGAAGTCCATTGCGGCACTTTTTCCCAATATGGACGAAAGTTATTCCGTTTGCGTGATGGATATAACCCCCGGAAAACGTACGCGTTATGCCTATCGGCAAGAAAAGCGTGGGTTTATGCCCGGAAGTGTGGCCAAGTTGGCTGTATTGGCGGGATTGTTTACCGAATTGGAAACACTGTATCCCGATTCCTTTGAACAACGACAGGAGTTGTTGAAAAACCGGATGGTACGTGCCGGCAAATGGGCCAATTATGATGAGCATACCATACCTGTTTACAATTTGAAAACCGAAAAACTGGTAAAAAAAGTGGTGGAAGAAAATGATACCTGTTCGCTCTACGAATGGGCCGACCACATGATTTCGGTGAGTAACAATGCCGCCGCCAGCATCGTATGGAAAGAGGCCATGCTCATGCGTGCATATGGACCCAATTATCCACCCTCACCGGAACAGGAGGTCATGTTTTTTAAGGAAACCCCCAAGTCGCAATTGCGTGAATTGGCCATGCAAGTGGTGAACGAACCCCTGCGAAAACTGGGGATAACCAAAGAAGAATTCACCCTGGGAAGCATGTTTACCCGCGATGCCAAGGCCATGGTACCCGGAGATGGAGGAACCATTGCAAGTCCTTATGGTTTAATGAAATATTTGATAGCCATGGAACGCGGTCAAATTGTTGACTCCGTTTCAAGTCTGGAAATCAAACGGTTGATGTATTCCACCGACCGCCGAATCCGTTATGCAGCTTCCAATGCCCTCGACAATGCTGCCGTTTACTACAAAAGTGGCAGTTTGTACAAGTGTAAAAAGGAGGAGGGGTTTGCATGTAAAAAATACATGGGAAACATCGATAACTACATGAATTCGGTGGTTATCGTGGAGCAGCCAGACAGCACTGTTTACATGGTAACCCTCATGTCAAACGTGTTGCGAAAAAACTCCGCCAACGACCATTTTGCCCTGGCCTCACAGATTGATAAAATCATTCGAAAATAGCCCACCTATTTGGTTAATACTGAATGGGCTTCGCGTGCGAAGGTGTTTATTTTCACGTTTTCACTGTCCAAATATTTTTCCAGCAACGGAAGGTATTTTTTGTTGTTGAGTTGGGCGATTAAGTACAAAACGGCAAGATTTACCTTCACATCCTTGCCCGAAAGCAACAGCGAGAGGCACTCAAATTCATCGGGCACTTTGATATTCAGTGTTTTAATTGTGTTTTCTGAGATATTGTCGAGCATGGCAGTTTCAACAATGGGAACCAAGACCCGTTTGAGGTTCGATTCCAGCAGGTTGTCGAGAAACTCCACGGCATTGATGCGCATGTCGGGTTTTTTGCTGAGCAATCCCTGGTAGATGGTGAGGATATCGTCGGAGGGATACTTGAGTCCCAGCAGCCTGAAAATACGTTCCAGATTTCCGTCCAATCGTCTTTCCAGCAACGCGATTAAGCTTTTTCGGGCCTCGGCTTGTTTGTCAGCAACAGGATTTTTATCGATGGTAACGCGCTCGCTGGCAGTAATTTGTGCGTAAAGGGCTCCCAGAGTTTCCAGATAAAGATGGGCTTCTTCCAAAATTTTTCCAATCACCTGCTTTTTGTGAAAACTCAATTGGGGATGCTTTATTTTCAGGTTGTTGAGCGCGCGAAGGGCTTCCAGGCGCAGGCCGATGTCGTGATTGTTGAGCAATCCGAACAGCATTTCCACCGATTGTTGGGTGCCGATTTTTTCCACCACGGCAGGAATTTGATGCACCAGATCAAGGTTGTCCGATTCTTTTTTCAAAAGGGCACTCAGGTAACCGATGATACCCGACCCGTAGCTCAGCAATGCCAATCGTGCTGCTTCACGATACTTCTCGTTGGTTAAAAAAGGCCAGATGTATTGGATAAAATCATCGTGCATGGTCTGACCGGCCGACAGGATAGCCTGATGAACCACTTCCGGGTCGTCGTCTTGCATCAATTGCCTGATCAGGTGGTATTGATTTTCCAATTTGGCCAGTCCAACGACCTTTAAAATAACGATTTTCCTGAACCTGATTTCTTCGGCATCCTGCAGAGTTGCCAAATCATTCATGCGTTTGATGATGCGATTTTCCAGATCGAATTTTAGTTTCAAATCAGGATTGTCGCGGGTTTCGTTGGCCAAACTCACCATGGCGGCACCACGTACACGGTAATCCTTATCCTGAAGGTATTTGTTGAGAAAATCCATCCGGTTGTTGGGCATGTGGGCGATAAGGTATTCAAAGGCAGCGATTTTCACCTGTTGGTTCGGGTCGTGAATCAAGGGCATCACTTTGTCCACCACGCTACGGTTTCGGTAATAATACAAACATTGCAGTGCTTCGGTTCGTATGTTGGCCGATGGGTGTTCTATCAGGGCGCTCACTTCTTCAAAAAGCCGGTCGTGGGACATTTCCTTCACCTTTCGCAGTACAAAAATGATTTGCTGTTCGCCACCTTTTCTCAACACCTTCGACAAGCCGCTTATGACCGACTCATTTGAAAAATCCCATTGTCCCTTTTTTTCGTGAGGAAGCTTGTTTTGATCCACTTTCAGCTTAAAAGAGTGGAGATACTCCTGACGGATTTTTCTCGAGTAATAGAGCCAAACGGCAATGAGGACGATGATAATCAGGCTGATAAAACGTGTGGACAGGTCGAGACCATTTACCACGAATATCAGGATTAACCCGCTGATACCGGTAGCGGCACTGTCCACAAAAACATCGATGAAGCTTTTGGTCTGGTTTTTTATTTCCAGTGGAATGGGCAAGGCCATGAGCTCGGTAGCCGATTTGTTTACCGATTGCTTGAGGCTCCCATCGATGAGTTTGATGAAAATTACTGCCCATAATTCAGGGAAAATCAGCACCAACAAGGCGCCCACCATGATGCCCAATGGAAGAATAATCAGTGATGTGCCCACACCAAAAACCCCTACCACACGACGTGTGAGAAAAAGTTGAATAAACAGTGAAATCACGTTGAAGGTAGAAAACCAGAACCCGAAGAAGGCGGTGAGGTCATCGGGATTGAGAATGGAGGCAGACGCTATGGCACTAAACTGATAATCAACCAATTTGGCTACAATTACCCCCAAACCGATAATCAGTGCCAGGTAGGTGAGGTGTTTGGACTTTCTGATCAATGCGAAGGGATTGGTGCCAAAGCCTTTGGTTCTTTCCTTTCGTTGAAACTTGGTTTGGGTGGGAAGTACTTCCTTTTTCCAGATGGATCGGGTGATGGGGATGGTAAAAAACAAGAGAAAAGCTGCCACGTACGGAAGGTTTTCACTGCCGATCCAGTCGGCAATAAGGGAGGTAAGGTATCCGCCGAATATTCCACCGGCAATGGCGCCGGCACCGATAAAACCGAATAGGCGTTTGGCTTCCCGGGGGTTGAAAACAATGTTGGCCAGTATCCAGAACTGCGAAGCTGACAGCACCGCGAAAATGGCTACCCAAATGTAGAAGAGGTATAATACCCATCCTTCCATAAAGTTTAAATGCAACAAGATGCCAAAGGCAATTAAACTGCCCACCGACCAGCCCATGGTACGGGTGATGATGGTGTTGAGTGGCATTCGGGATAAAAGTCGGGAATAAAGCAACGAAACCAATCCGGCAAAAATAGCCACCAGCACAAAGGCATTGGGCAGGTTTTCGGCGCCCATGTTGGCCAGAAACAATCCGTTCACTGCCGGTTTTACGATGAGCAGTGTAGAAATGATCAGGAAAATATTCAGTTGCATCAGCACAGCCCGTCGATGCTCGCCTTCGCGAATATCGAACACATTCCTGAGCAAATGCTCATAATACTTCCGGAGGGTTTCCATGAATGGTGTCGCCAATTTTTGGGCTAAATTAGTAAATCAAGCAATCGGCCCGTTCGATTACCTGTTAATTGAGTCGCACCAAAAAATAATGCAACAATTTTTTAACCCCAAAGCCCACGAAGGTTCTCGCAAAGTTGCGCAGAGTCTTTTTTCTTAGTTGATTCCGTCATTTTAATGATTGAGTACCTTTTCCATTTCCGTTACCAAATCGCGACAAATTTTCTCTCCGTCGGGGTCTTCGATGAGAGCCACCAATATGTAGCGCCTCCATTCGGGTCCCCACACAAGAACTGAATCGGTATGGAAATTTTTCCAGGTGCCCGATTTTCTGAATATTTTGGCTTTGGGTGCCACCTGGTCCAGCGTATTGACAAATTTGTGGTGAAGCTCGGGATCCACCATCATGTTGAGCATGATTTTCGACCGATCGTAACTGACCAATTTTCCGTACGCAAGCATATAATAATACCTACAAACCTGCGAAACCGTGGCTGCATGACTCAACCCTTTCATGGGTTCGGGGTGACGTGCACCCAACTTGGCGTAGCGTTTGCCCACCCACAAACCGCCGCCATAATCCTCATCGTATAAATCGTAAATGGGATCTTTGAGCACCTGTTCAATTTTGTCGTAACCCAGGCGGTCGATCATGCGCGTGGCAGCCTGGTTATTCGATTTGCTGATCATCTGCCTCAGGTCTTGCTGGATGGAATCCGAATCTGCCAATTCCCCTTTTTCCAAGGCATCTTCCGCGGCTAAAAGAATGGCAATTTTGGGTAAGCTGGCAGCATACATCATCACATTGCCGTTTACCCGCGCATATTTTACATTGTTGGGATCTCTCAGGTCAACAAGCCCAACGGCCATTTTCTTGTTGGCAATCAGTCGTTTCCATTTTTTATTTTTGTTGAGCACTTCCATGAGCCTATCCTGCATGGGGGCGTCGATGAGGCTTCGTAGTGGTTTTACATCCGAAATGCTCAGAGGTAGTTGGTCGTAATTTGGCTGCACGCTATCCTGTGCTTCCTGAGAACAGGCCGTGGTGCCGATTAAGAGAATAATAGCTATGAAAATCAATACTTTATACATGCTCATCGAGGTGTAAAATGAATTGCAAACATGCTTAAAAAAATATTTCCTTTCCAAATTACTCAAACAATTAACAAATTTTATGTTTTGATTTGAAATCGGTAGGCAACCTGTTGATTTTTTAGCGTCAGTGCATCACAATCTCCCTGCTGCTGATATGGCACCCACCTTACTGCAATAGTGGGCACTACTTCCTCATCACCATCTAAAGTGAAGAAGTTGTGACGTATTTCTATCTCGCTTCCGTGTTTAAATGAGAAGAAATCACAAACTAAAACTCTGGCTCGGCAAGCAATACCAGTTGTTTTCCATAACCTGCAAGGTTGTCTTGCAACCACAAACCCAGAAATCTGTTGAGAAAAATTCTGCCATGCCACAGGTAATGATGCCAGCTCAGGGATATTTTACCATCTAGTCCTTGTGCTTTGCGATTGGCGCGGTTAAACAAGGAAGTGTTCAAAACAAATTTTCCCAAACTAACGGGATAGGAAAGTCCTGTCAACCACGCCTGAACGATATAGTCCGGAGTGCCATCGTTGAATTCCAATTGCCATCCCAGTCCATTTTTTTTTGTTCAGGGCAAATTTGCGTGCCAGTTCAAAATAAGCCAAGGAAGCTCCGCCATTGCCTTTGTCGAAATCCACATCCACGAAGCAGAAAGTGGAACCCAAACTGTCGATTTTAAAAACTTCCAGAGTTGAAGTAAAATATTTTCGCTCAATATATTTGTCGTGATCGTAGGCCTTACCAAAATCATAATGCAATTGGATGTTTTGTGCCAATGCCCGGAAGCCGATACAAAAACCAAAAACAACCAACGCTCCGGTAAGAGCAACAGTTTTAAATTTTCCCATGAGTTGGGCAATTTCTATTCAAAAATAGACTTTTTATTGACAATTTCTTGCTTTCAATGGGTCATGGAGTAAAAAGGGTAGCAGGATATTCTCTATTTTTGGAACGATATATATATGAAAACCATGATACAGAATAAATTTACCATACGTTCGATGGGTGCCAATGAAGTATCGTTGGCCGTGGATTGGGCAGCCCGTGAAGGCTGGAATCCGGGATTATACGATGCCGACTGCTTTTACCAGGCCGATCCAACAGGTTTTTTAATAGGAGAACTCGACGGGAAAATGATTGCCTGTAAATCTGCGGTAAAATATGAAGACCATTTTGGATTCATGGGGTTTTACATGGTTGAACCCGAATTTCGGGGATTGGGTTATGGCTACGAAATATGGAAAGCCGGACACGAATCGTTGCGGGGCAGGGTGGCCGGCATGGATGGTGTGGTGGAACAACAGCCCAACTACATGAAGTCGGGATACCGGCTGGCTTACCGCAACATGCGCATGGAGGGAAAAGCCATGGGCATCTCCCCGCTCGACCCCAATTTGTTGGAAGCATCTCAAATACCTATGACAGAAATAAGCCGTTACGACCGCAAGTATTTCCCTGCTTTGCGGGAAGCTTTTTTACGTTGCTGGCTCACCCAACCCGAGAGTAAAGCCCTGGTTTACATGCAAAACAATCAAATTCAGGGTTATGGCATGATAAGAAAATGCCGCGTGGGACATAAAATTGGGCCATTGTTTGCCGAAAGTGAACCCGCGGCCAATGTGCTCATGGACGCGCTGATGGCCTCTCCTCCCGAAGGCGAGCCCGTTTTTCTGGATATTCCCGAACCCAACGCAGGAGCCCAACGCCTGGCCCAACGATTCGGGATGAAGATGATGTTTGAAACCGCCCGCATGTATCATGGTAACCCACCAAAGGTCCATTTAGATCATGTATTTGGCGTGACGACGTTTGAGCTGGGATAGCCTCAACTTTGATTTTCATTTTCCCCTGTACGTCAACGCACAAAAAAGTGTGCGCAATCGGACATACGCCTGTCCGTCATTCAGACTTTAATGTGTATAAACGCTATAAACCAACCACATACAGTTCGTGGCACAGGTTTAGTTAACCTTTGTTAAAAAACTTAAGGCATGGATCGAATTATTGAAAAGCGAGAGTGGACTGTTAAAAAAGTAGGGTACCTGGCTGTTGGGGTCTTGTTTCTGGCGTTTATAACTTACCTGCTTTTTTTCCGCGACAACGCTTCAAAACTCTACGTTGACATTCACGATGTAACCATTACCACCGTTTTGCAGGATAAATTTCAGGAGTTCATCCCCATCGATGGGGTGGTTTACCCAAAAGAAACCTACTTTATTGATGCCATTCAGGGAGGTTCGGTGGAGGCCATTTTTGCCACTGACGGCGACATGGTGAAAAAGGGCGATACCTTGTTGAAACTGCTTAACACCTCGATGGAGCTTAGCTATATGGAACAGGAAACCCGCATGTTGGCCGAAATCAACAACCTGCAAAACACGGCGCTTTCGCTGGAACAAAACAAATATATCCGTCAAAAAGAAATTGTAACCCTTGAGTATGAAATTGATAAGGCCAAACGTGAGTTTGCACGAAAAGTGCAATTGTACAACCAGGGAGTCATTTCGGAGAAGGAGTTTGAAGATGCCGAACGCGACAACGAGTTCACCACCCGGCAACTTAACATATCGCTGAAACTGCAACGCCTCGACAGCCTTTCGCGCGAATCACAAAGGGCCGACATTGAATTGTCGTTGGGTCGTATGCACGACAATATCAGGCTTTTACGCAAGAACATGGAAAATGCCTATGTAAAAGCTCCGGCTGATGGCAAGCTGTC
This sequence comes from Bacteroidales bacterium UBA6244, assembly GCA_002440885.1. Lineage (GTDB taxonomy): Bacteria > Bacteroidota > Bacteroidia > Bacteroidales > F082 > UBA6244. The sequence goes on along the minus strand of DJVY01000050.1, from coordinate 7,042 downwards.
GAGTTTTAACCTGAAAATAGGTGAAACAAAATCCGTTGGCGTTCACCTGGGGCAAATTGATGTGCCAAACGACTTCAGACTGGAAGCTCAGGTCGATGAGCGGTATATCTCGCGTGTGTTTATCGGACAGGAAGCGGCTTTTGATTATGGCGGACAAACTTATGACTTGTATGTAGATAAAATTTATACCGATGTAACCAATGGTTCTTTCCGCGTAGATCTGTTTTTTACCGACGACAAAGCTCCAAAAGCCATAAAACGCGGTCAGACAATACAGGTTAAGCTGAAGTTTAGCAGCGAAACAGAGGCCGTGGTGATAAAACGAGGTGGTTTCTTTCAGGAAACAGGAGGCAACTGGATTTTTGTAGTCGATCCTTCAGGCGATTTTGCCGTCAGGCGGAATATTAAAATCAACCGCCAGAATACCCGGTTTTACGAAGTGCTCGAAGGAATCGAACCCGGTGAACAAGTGGTCATCTCGCGCTACGATAGTTTTCGTGACAAAGAAAAACTCATTTTTAAATAAAGTACCATGCGTGAAATTGTAATCCTTATCCCCGATATCGATACCGAGCAAAACGTTGAAATAGACGTGCGTATCAACGGAAAAACGAAAACACGCCAATACCGTGTTGAACTGCTTAGCTGGGAAGGAAGTCCTGATAGCGAACGTGTTACGGTCATCCAACACCGGTTGAATGCCTACGACAAAAACTGGGCATTGGTTGAGATCGGTGCGCCGGAGGGAAAGAAAATCCCTTTGCTTTTTCGTCGCGTAAACCCGCCTGAAACTGAATGATTTTGCTATGTGGATAAATTATTTTCGAATAGCCTTTCGTAACCTGTCGAAGCACGCCTTCTACGCTTTTATTAACATGAGCGGGTTGGCCATCGGAATAGCCAGTTTTATCATCATCTGGCTTTATATTCTCGATGAGGTAAGCTACGATAGCTACCATAAAAATGCTGAAAATATCTACCGGCTGGTAAATGTTTACGACTTCGAGGGTGTGGGCGAAGAATCGGCCAGCAGCCCCTTTCCGGTAGCCTGGACCTTACAAAACGATTATCCCGATAAGGTTAAAAACGTTACCCGGGTTTTCAACCGTCAAGTGCCACGAACCCTGATTCAGTATGAAGAAAAGAGCTATAACGAAAGGGGATTCTTTTTTGCTGACTCTTCCTTTTTCAGCTTGTTCGATCATCAGTTTTTGCAGGGCGACCCGCAAACCTCGCTCAACGAAATCAACTCGGTGGTTATTACACAATCTACTGCCCGACGCTACTTTGGGGAGGAAGATCCTATGGGAAAAACCATTCGTTTCGAGAAACTGCTCGATTTAAAAGTCACCGGCATAATTCATGATGTGCCACACAATTCTCATTTCAGTTTTGATATGATGGCTTCCATTTCGAGCCTGCGAAAGCTATACCGCGGGTCGTTGCCTAAAACATGGGTATGGAATCCCTGCTGGACCTATCTGCTACTGCAACCCGGTGTGGCCGACCAACTGTCGGAGAATTTCCCCGGCTTTATCCAGAAGTATTTCTATGATGCAGAAAAAGAGCATGTTACTCTTTATCTTCAGCCTTTACTTGATATCCATCTGAAATCATCTCTCGACTACGAAATCGAACCCAACAGCAACATACTGTATCTGTACATCCTTGGCGGGATTGCCTTTTTCCTTTTAATCATAGCCATCATCAACTACCTGAATCTGGCCACAGCTACATCGGCGCACAGAGCCCGTGAAATTGGTGTTAAAAAAGTGTTTGGTGCTACGCGCGACCAATTGATTTTTCAGTTCCTGATGGAGTCGCTGCTGATGTCGTTTTCCGCACTGATCATTGCCTTGGTTATAGCTGAATTATCGCTTCCTGTTTTTAACCTATTCACCGGAAAGGCGATTTTTCTGGACCGATTGGCCGAGCCCGTCTACATCCTCGGTTTGTTTGGTATCGGACTGATAACCGGCTTGCTTGCCGGACTTTATCCTGCTTTTTTCCTCTCGGCCTTTAATCCCATCGACTCGCTTCGCGGTCAACTTAAGCAGGGAGCCAAAAGTGGTAGTGCACGTAAGTTGCTTGTTGTAGTACAGTTCGTGGTTTCAATCACCCTGATCATTATCACTCTGGGTATTTTTAACCAGCTGCGTTACATGCGAAATGCAGATACCGGATTCAACAAAGAAAATATTCTGCTGCTTCCTATCAGCAACACGATGATAGCCCGCGATTTTGAGCAGTTTAAAAAGGAACTGTTGCAAAATCCAAAAATTGAAAGCGTAACCGCCATGGATGACATTTTGGGTGTGGCACACAATACCCATGAATTCAGGCCTGAGGGTTTCCCCGAAGATCAATGGCAGTTTTATCCTGCATTGGTGGTGCGTTACGATTTTTTAAAAACATTCGGAATCAAACTGATAGCAGGTCGTGATTACGATGAGTCCATGAAAACAGATCCGGAAAAAGCCGTGCTCATAAACGAAGCAATGGTTCACCATATGGGATGGAAGTCGAATGAAGAAGCCATTGGGAAAAAATTCCGATCGCTTCAGGGAGAGGAGCGTGTGGTAGGAGTTATGTCCGATTTCAATGTCACCTCGCTGCATCAGCCGGCTGGTCCATTTGTGTTGAATATAAAAGAGCAACCCGGAGTAGTGCATTGGTTTTTGAAATATGCTGCGATAAAAATCCATCCTGAAGGCAAGCAGGAGGTCATGACCTTTGTAAACGACCTGTGGGATCAATGGGAAAAGGGAAGACCTTTTGAATATTCATGGTTTGAGAACGAGCTGGCTCAGCTGTACCACGACGAAGAAGTGCTGGGATTTTTAGCCTTAACGCTCACCCTGATAATCATTTTTATCGCAACCCTGGGATTGTATGGATTGGTGGCCTTTATGGCAGCACAACGGACACGCGAAATTGGTATCCGGCGTGTGATGGGGGCTTCGGAGTGGTCAATTGTGCGGTTGCTTTCGGTTGAATTCATCAAATTGGTTCTCATTTCAATTCTGATAGCCTTCCCGCTTACCTGGTGGCTCACCGATTACTGGTTATCGCATTTCGCCTATGCCATGCCTGTTTCGTGGCTAAACTATGTGGCAGGAGGTTTATCGGCCATGGTGTTAGCCCTGATCATCACCTCATTAAGGGCGTTACGCGCTTCGCTAACCGATCCGGTGAATTCAATTAAATATGAATAAAGTTGTAACTAAATAAATATACAAACGTCTGAACATTTAAATTTTAAAAGTATGATAAAAGCCATCGATTTATCCAGGGTATTCCTCACCGAAGAGGTAGAAACCACCGCACTGCGTCAGGTGTCGTTTGAAATAAAAAAAGGAGAATTTGTAGCCATAATGGGTCCCAGCGGATGTGGTAAATCTACGCTGCTCAACATTATCGGGTTGCTGGACAATCCTACCAGCGGAAAATACTATTTCCTGGACCACGAAATTTCGGGTTCTTCAGAGCGACAACGGGCCAAACACCGGAAAAACAACATTGGTTTTGTTTTTCAGAACTTTAACTTGATTGATGAGCTCACGGTTTTTGAGAATGTAGAGATGCCGCTGATTTATCTGGGTATTCCTTCCAAAGAGCGGAAACGTCGTGTTGACGAAGTGCTGGAGCAAATGCAGATTGCCCACCGCCGGAAACATTTCCCGGGTCAGCTTTCAGGCGGTCAGCAACAACGTGTGGCTGTAGCGCGTGCCGTGGTGAGCAACCCCAAACTCATACTGGCCGATGAGCCCACAGGAAACCTGGATTCGGCCAACGGCGAGGAAGTAATGAACCTGCTCAGCGAATTAAACAAACAAGGAACCACTGTGGTGATGGTAACACACTCGCAGCGCGATGCCGAATACAGTAGCCGTATCATCAGGTTGTTCGATGGGCAGATTCTGGCTGAAAATTTTCAAAGTAATTAACCTGTCTCAGCATTAAAATCATGATAAAAAACTATTTGCTTTCGGCTATTCGCAACATGGCGAGAAATAAATTCTACACCGGCTTAAACATCCTCGGGTTAACTATTGGGCTGGTGACATTTATCATGATCTTTCTCTATGTGAGCGATGAACTCAGCTACGATAAATACCACCAAAACTACCAAAGGATTTATCGCCTCGAGTCGAGTTTCAGGATTGGAACCAAGTATGACAACTTCGCCATCGTTCCTCTTCCACTCGGGCCTGCACTCAAACTGGAATATCCTGAGATAGAGAAAGTAGTGCGTTTTGCCGGCACTGACAACATGCTGATCCGTGTAGGCGAAAAGGAATATTACGAGCGTAGATTTTACTACACCGACTCTACTGTGTTCGAGGTGTTTTCGCATGAGCTGGTTCAGGGTCGCCTGGAAGGTTGTTTATCAGAGCCCAATACCATGGTCGTTTCTCAATCAATGGCACGAAAGCTTTTTGGCAACGAAAACCCGATCGGACAGGTGGTGTTAACCGACAATGAGAGGCAGTTTAAAATTACTGCCGTGGTGGAGGATGTGCCGGAGAACTCCCACTTGAAATTCGATGGACTGATGTCGGCAGCTACCCTGTCGAAAGAAATGGGTGAAGATGAATTCAACAGCATGGACCCGAACAGGTTCTGGAACATCGGGGTCTATACCTATGTGATGATAAATCCAAACAGCTCGATGCTTACGGTTCATGAAAAATTCCCTCAGTTTTACGACAAATACATGAAATCGATTGGCGATCAGATAAATGCCTCGTTCGATTTAAAAACCACACGGTTAGATCAGATTCACTTAAACGCACAAACGGCAAGCGATCTGCCCACCGGAAACAAAGCCTATGTCAGCATCTTCTCAATCGTGGCTTTGTTTATACTGCTGCTGGCCTCCATAAATTATATGAATATGGCCACGGCACGGGCTACCAAAAGAGCCAAAGAGGTCGGTTTGCGCAAGGTTGTCGGAGCAGAACGCCGACAACTGATATTTCAGTTTGTAAGCGAAGCCGTGCTCATTACCATCATAGCCATGATTTTGTCGTTTGCTATCAGCGGCTTACTCTTATCCGACTTCAGCACCCTTACCGGAAAAACGCTTTCAGTAGAAGCACTTTTCTCAGCCAATGTTGTGATGTTGTTGGTGGTGTTAAGCATCGTCATTGGTATCATTTCGGGCAGTTATCCCGCTTTTTACCTGTCAGGATTTTCGCCTTTGGCCGTGCTGAAAGGTTCGGGAGGAAAATCAGGTAAGACGAATCACTGGTTGAGAAGGGTTTTGGTGGTGGTTCAGTTTTTTATTGCCATCGTCATGATCATTGCCACCATCATCGTGGGTGAGCAATTGCATTTTCTAAAAAACAAAGACCTGGGTTTTAACAAAGAGAACGCGATAGTGCTCGAATTACAGGATTCGGCATTTAGAAGTCGCGCTGAATCGTTCAAGCAACACCTGCTGCAAAGCCCGGCCATAACCTCAGTAAGCAATTCATCAGGTGTGCCTTCGCGCAATGGCTGGATACAGGTGATGCTGGTAGAACAGGAAAATGAGATGAAAGAAATGGCAGTAATTTTAACACAATGCGACTACGATTTCCTGACAACCATGGGGTTGAAACTTATCGAGGGCCGCGACTTTAACCGCGATATGGGTACTGACGACAGTTTAGCCGTGATTGTGAACCAAACCGCTGCCCGCCAATTTGGGTGGGGCGATGAGGTGCTGGGAAAGAAAATACACTATGGCATGGAACTTGACCGCTCAGGAGGCCGAATAATGAAAGTGATTGGGGTAGTAGAAGATTTTCATTTCAATACCTTGCACAACGCCATCGAACCCATCATCATGTTTATTTCTCCTGTTCCGCGGTTTCGGATGACCGTCAGAACCGAGCCCGGAAAAACGCAGGAAGCACTCGACTATTTAGAGCAAAGCTGGACAGATTTTGGCAGCAAACGGCCTTTTGATTATGAGATGCTGGATGTGATGCAGGAAGAAAGTTATGGCGCTGAGGAGCGTACAGGCGTATTGTTTTTAATCATCTCAGGCATAACCATGTTTATCGCTTTGTTGGGCTTACTGGGACTATCGAGTTATACAGCCGAAAACCGAACCCGCGAGATAGGCATACGGAAAGTAAACGGAGCCCTCACCTCCGACATCATGCTGTTGCTGTTCAAGGAGTTCATCTGGCTCATCCTGATCGCCTTCGTTTTGGCCGTTCCTGTATCCATTTGGCGTTTAACACTTTGGATGGAAGAGAGCTTTGTGTATTATACCGAAATACATTGGTATTCGGTGGCCATTGCAGGGCTGGCCGCAGTAATTGTTGGCCTGCTGACCACCAGTTTTCACGTAATCAAAGCCGCAGGAGCTAACCCCGTGGAGTCGTTGAAATATGAATAAGGGGGTGATAGATTGCAAATACTAATGTTTGTGCCTGTCGAGTATAATTTCAAAACGAACTAGTCGCAAATTTTTCCGGCAACAAAAGGTTTAAAACCCGATAAGGAAACGAATTTTTACTGTGGAGGAATGGCAGCCGTATCTTCCAGACTTTGAAGTTATTCCAATAGAATTCGTTGCTTCAATCCACCTTTTCGGCGTGAGAGTAAAACTATTTGAGCCTGATTCATTTCTAAAGGCATCGAATTCGATGCTATTAAAAGTGGGATTTTTCAATTGTTCCCAAAGTCCTAAAAATTCAATTGTACTCCTTGTTCTCATCCAGTTCTGAATGATGTAATTTGTCCTTTCAGAATCACGGAATTTTGCCATGTCAGTAAGAGAAATAAATTCCTCTTCATTTTGTTTGTAAAGAACAATTTCTAACTCGTTAACATTCAATTTAGTTTTACTCATAATTTAACCCTTTTCAAGAAACTATAACTAGCATAATTCTCTCAATCTTTAACCTCTATTTTGTGTGTGGTTCTGTGTCTTATTAGCAGTAGTAATTTTTATTACATACAAGTTTACTTTGTCTAAAATTAGCTTCTGTCTTGATAGTAACAACATAATGACAAGTACTATTCCAAGGATCACAACCACTAT
>DJVY01000130.1 GCA_002440885.1 Bacteroidales bacterium UBA6244 | reverse complement strand
ACCTTGACAGGTTGCGGTTTGCTTTTGTCCTGCGTGTCGCTATGCGCTTGCGATAGCAAGTCGCCACGTTGTTCTTTCATTTGCGAACGATCGATACCTTTGGGCAGTTTAGCTTCTTTTAGTCCTGCTTGATTCTGCATGAAAATATCGCCTTTAATCAGGTAAGAAACCACATCCTTGTTGATCTTATGGATCATCTTTTTAAACAATTCAAACGATTCAAATTTGTAGATGAGCAAAGGATCTTTCTGCTCGTATGAAGCATTTTGAACGGATTGTTTCAGGTCGTCCATTTCGCGAAGTTGTTCTTTCCAGCCCTCATCGATGTGTGAAAGGGTGATTCCTTTTTCAAAAGCCAGCGGCACTTCAGCCCCATTCGATTCAACAGATTTTTTCAGGTTGGCCACAACCTGGGTTTGGCGGATGCCATCAGAAAAAGGAATAGCGATGTTTTCATATTGGCTTTGATTTTGGTACACGTCGCGAATTACAGGCAAGGTGTTTACCGCCAGGCGTTTACGCTTTTCAATGTAAGAAGCATATACCTGATCGAATAACTCCGAAGCCAAATCATCAACACTTTTGGTTGAAAAATCGGAATCACTAATAGAGGAATCAATAGCCAGTGTTCTGAACAATTCCAGCTTAAATCCTTCATAATCGCGTGCCGACTGGTATTCAGCAACAATGTTCTCACACAGGTCGTAGATCATATTCGACACATCAACAGCCAGTCGTTCACCAAAAAGGGCGTGCTTACGTCGTTTGTAAATTACCTCACGTTGGGCATTCATCACGTCATCATACTCTAGTAGCCGCTTACGTATCCCGAAGTTGTTCTCCTCCACTTTCTTTTGAGCTCTCTCGATGGATTTGGTGATCATAGAATGCTGAATAACTTCCCCTTCCTGCAATCCGAGCCGGTCCATAATGCCGGCAATACGTCCTGAACCGAACATACGCATGAGGTCGTCTTCGAGCGACACGAAAAACTGTGAACTACCAGGATCACCCTGACGACCTGAGCGACCACGCAACTGGCGGTCGACACGGCGTGAATCGTGGCGTTCGGTTCCGATAATGGCCAAGCCACCGGCCTCTTTTACCCCTTCACCCAGCTTAATGTCTGTACCCCTACCAGCCATGTTGGTAGCAATGGTCACCATTCCCGGGCGACCGGCTTCTTTTACAACCTGGGCTTCCTTTTGGTGGAGTTTAGCATTTAACACATTGTGATTAATATGTTTACGTGTAAGCATGCGGCTTAGCAGCTCCGATGTCTCTACAGAGGTAGTTCCCACCAACACAGGCCGGTTTTTCTTCGTCAACGCCTCTATTTCATCGATGATGGCATTGTATTTCTCTCTTTTGGTTTTGTATACCAAATCTTGCCTGTCGTCGCGGACAATGGGTTTGTTGGTAGGAATTACCACCACATCAAGTTTGTAAATGTCCCACAACTCCCCTGCTTCTGTTTCAGCCGTACCGGTCATACCCGCTAATTTGCTGTACATCCTGAAATAGTTCTGCAAGGTGATGGTAGCATAGGTTTGTGTGGCGGCCTCTACTTTTACATTTTCCTTGGCCTCAATAGCCTGATGTAAGCCATCTGAATAGCGTCTGCCTTCCATTATACGTCCGGTTTGCTCGTCAACAATTTTAATCTTGTTGTCCATGATCACGTATTCCACATCCTTTTCGAACAAGGCATAGGCTTTAAGCAACTGTGTCACGGTATGCACGCGCTCCGACTTGATGGCGTAGTTTTTAATCAGTTCACTTTTCTTTTCGAGCTTGGTTTTCTCAGGCAGGTTTTGTTTTTCCAGATCTGCCACCACCGATCCGATATCAGGCAGGATAAAGAACTCAGGATCGGCATACGACTTCGTAAGCAGGTCAATTCCTTTTTCGGTTAAATCAACCGAGTTATGCTTTTCGTCGATAACAAAAAACAATTCATCATCAACGACATGCATGTTTTTGGCCTGTTCCTGCAAGAAAAAGCTCTCTGTTTTTTGCATCAGCTGCCGGTTACCTTCTTCGCTAAGCAACTTAATGAGGGCATGATTTTTCGGCAATCCGTGATGGGCACGCAGCAGCAACTCACCGGCTTTCTTCACGTTATCGTTATTCGACTGGTCTTTAAGCAAGTTTTTTATCTCGGCGAGAAGCCCGGAGACGAAGTTTTTTTGTGCATTATAAAGCGAAAGCACATCGGATTTCAAAGCATCAAACTCCTGCAAATCGCCTTTGGGGGTTGGTCCTGAAATAATCAATGGAGTACGGGCATCATCAATTAAAACGGAGTCTACCTCATCGACGATAGCGTAATTATGTCCACGCTGAACCATCTCCTCCGGGTTTCCTGTCATGTTGTCACGCAGGTAATCGAATCCAAATTCATTGTTTGTCCCAAAAGTGATGTCCGAGAGGTAGGCTTTTCGTCTTTCGTTTGAGTTGGGTTGATGGTTGTCGATACAGTCGACGGTAAGACCATGAAACTGGTAAAGCATGCCCATCCACTGCGAGTCACGACGGGCCAGGTAATCGTTAACAGTAACTACATGAACTCCTTTGCCAGAGAGCGCATTCAGGTAAACAGGCAAGGTTGCCACCAGGGTTTTTCCTTCACCTGTTGCCATTTCTGCTATTTTCCCCTGATGCAGTACCACACCTCCAAAAAGTTGCACATCGTAGTGCACCATGTCCCAGGTGATGGTATTTCCACCCGCCATCCATTTGTTGTCGTAATATGCCTTGCCATTTTTAATGTTCACCGAATCCATTACTGAGGCCAAATGCCCGTCCATTTCGTTGGCAGTAACCTCTACCACTTCGTTTTCCTTAAACCGTCGGGCCGTTTCTTTCACCACCGAGAAAGCCTCAGGAAGCAATTCACCCAGAGTTTGCTCGGTTTTGTCATAGCTCAGCTTGATAAGCCGGTCGATATTTTTATAGATTTCCTCTTTTTGATTGGGGTCAAGATCGGGTTGGTCGTTTATCTGTTGCTTCAACTTAGCAATCTCGCTTTCCTCTTCAGCAATATTCTCGCGGATTTTCGCTTTGAACTCCAATGTTTTGGCTCTTAGCTCATCATTGCTAAGCAAACGTATTGTTTCGTAGGCTTCTTTAATTTTTCCCACTATCGGGGCTGTAGCTTTGGCATCACGAGAGGCCTTGTCGCCCATTAACTTTTTAAAGAAATTTATCATTTTGGTTCTGTTTCAAAATTATCATGTGATCAACAATTATTCCAAACCTCACATGGAGGGTTAAATCAGGGGCAAAGGTATTTAAAAAACCAGCCTGACAAAGGGTGATTTTTAAAGCAGCACACAACAAAATCATTTGCTATTTGTTGTATCGCGTCATAAAACGTCTGATATACAACTCCATTCCCTCTTCGGGGGCAGGTATATATTGATAGGCCATCGTGCCATCGGGATTGATTAACATGTAAGCAGGGAAAGTTTTAATTTGATATTTTTCAGGCAGTAAAGAGGTGTCAGGTACCATGACCCACTGTGTATGTTTCTTTTCATTTGGAGCAATCTCACCAACCATTTTGGGGTCAATCCCGGCATGTAACACCAGTAAGTTTACACTGTCGTTAAACGAAGGCAACATCCTGCCTATGAGTCCTTGATCGTAAACACATTTTTGGCAATTATCAGTTGTCCAGGAAATTAGGATGAACTTTCCTTTAAAAGAATCAGAATCGACCAGGTCGCCCCTTAGGTTTTTGAGATTTATCTCAGGAGCCTGATATCCGTAATCGAGGGCTGTTAACCGGACGACAAAATGGGTAGCCACGTTCTTTACCAAGGCAAACGATGAAGCCCTGGCAAGTTGCTTCAGTTTTTGAATCACAGACCGTTTATTGATGTCGGCGCTATAGTACATGTCGGACAACAAAAGGGTAAACACCAACTCTGCAACCTCTTGGTTTGAAGCCAGTAGTGTATCCTGCTGAAGTAAAGCCAACACCTCTTTATAATCTTGTCCAAGGTTAATCCTGTCAACGACTAAATTGTAGTTTCCATTGACAAAGTTTTTCAGGTAATTATCAAAAAAGGTCTTAAAAAAGTCAGTATACTGGATATTGTTGTTTAAAATTGGCTTGTCTACTATTTCATTTTTCAGGACTTCGTGATCCTTCGTACGTTTACCAATCCAATCGAGCGAGACGAAGGCATAGTGGATATAGTTTTTCAGGTACAGGCTTTTACGATCGGCGAACCGTTCATCAATTTCGGTGCGAAAGCCGTCTAAAACAGCCTTGTTACGTGAGCGGTAAACGGCCTGAGCATTGTTATAAATAAACTCGTTGTACAGCTGATTAAACAAGCCAATATCGTCCTGAAGGCCCTGATCGCCGGCTACCTGGATGGAAAACTGCAGAGGAAGTCGATCGAAAACCGAGCCCGAGTTCAGCGTATCCTGATAAGGAATATCAATTTCGTAAGTAGCTGAAGGGGAAAGGTACAGTTGACTTTTCTCAAGGTCTAGTGCCAAAAAACCAAAAGTCACCTCGCTAATCTCTCCTTCCAGCGAAAACCGTCCGGTTGCATCGGTAAAGGTCTCGGCAACAGTTTTTTCCAACATCGAAAACTGATCTGCATAAGTAATCACCCTCACCCGGGCATTTGGCTTTTCGTCGGCACGACCCTTCATGTAAAAGTGTTGTGAAATCAGGGGATTCACGAACAGGATAAACAAAGCAACAGCAAAATACTTCATGTGAGCAGAACGTGAAATGACTACAATAATTTTATTTCTTCAATAATTTCGGGAGGCACCATGAAGCTTATATCGCCTTTGTAACGGATTACATCGCGTACTATACTTGAAGAAACCGGTGTATAGCGGGCTTCGGCAAGCAAGAATACCGTTTCAATTTGATGATCGAGCATTTTGTTGACCTGGCCAATGCTTCTTTCGAACTCAAAATCGGCAGAGGTGCGCAAACCTCTGAGCAAGAAGCCGGCACCCACCTCCCGGCAAAAATCAACCGTAAGGCCGGAGTACTGGTGAACACGCACGTTAGGCAATCCGGCAAAAACTTGTTCGATCCATTTTATTCTGGTTTCGGCGGCAAACATGGCCTTTTTCTCTGAATTTAAACCCACTGCCACGATAATCTCATCAAAAAGCGAGGCCGCCCTGTTAACCAACGAAACATGCCCCTGAGTAATCGGATCGAACGATCCGGGAAAAACCGCAATTCTTTTCATGATTAAAAATTTGAGTAAAAATAAAGGATATTTTCAAACCACAGCTCACGGTTTGATATTAGAACGAGAATCCCACTGTCTCAGACCCGTCGGGTTTTTTTTCAACCCGCCGGGTCGAGAAAAAGCACCAACCCGATTTCGAC
>DJVY01000250.1 GCA_002440885.1 Bacteroidales bacterium UBA6244 | reverse complement strand
TTGTTGAGGCCATTAACCGCTCAGGAATTGATTTGCCATCCGGTAAGGCACAAACCAACAAAGAAAGTAATTCTGTTCGGCTAACCGGAAAATTCGCCAATGTTGCCGATATTATGAATGTGCAGGTTGCCATGCCTGCACCCGGCATGCCGGTTTATGTAAAAGATGTGGCAACCGTTATAGATGGCGTGAAAGAGATAAGTTCAGTAAGCCGGTACAATGGTGAAAACGGGATAGGTCTCATGCTAAAAAAGCAAGGAGATGCCAATGCCGTGGAGGTTTCAAAATTGGTTCGTGCAAAGCTTGCCCAAATTGAAAATGCCAATACAAAATACGGGGTGAAATTTATAGTTGCCGATGATTCAACCGACATGACCATTGCGGCAGTAAATTCAGTGGTTGATGACCTGATTTTAGCGGTTATTTTGGTTTCACTGGTCATGTTCCTGTTTTTGAGAAGTTACCGCAATTCTTTGATTGTTCTAATTGCCATTCCCACCTCGTTGATTACTGCCTTTGCCGTGATGTGGCTGATGGGCTTCACATTAAACCTGATGACCTTGCTGGCCATGTCGTTAATTATAGGAATTCTGGTGGATGATGCCATTGTGATTTTGGAAAATATCCAGCGTCACCTGGATATGGGCAAAGATAAAGTTACTGCTGCTTTAGAAGGGCGAATGGAGATTGGTTTTTCAGCCATTTCTATTACCTTGGTGGATGTGGTGGTATTCTTACCCATTTTGTTTTTGCAGGTATTTGTGGCCGATATGCTGAAGCAGTTTTCAATCGTGGTCATAACATCCACGCTTACCAGCTTATTGGTTGGGTTTACCTTAGTGCCTTGGTTGGCTTCGCGAATCGGTAAAAAGGAAGATTTAAAACCTACCAACTTCATGAACCGTTTTCTCTTGTGGTTTGAAAAACAACTGACCGCATTCATCAATTGGTATGGCCATCAATTGGAATGGGTACTCAGCCATAAACTCATCTTTACCGCGATAGTCATTTTTCTTTTGGTAATGACGGGGGTAATGATGAAACAAGGCATTATTGGCAAAGAAATGATGTCAACAGGCGACCAGGGGAAGTTTCGTTTAAACCTGGAATATGATAAAATAACCACCGTACAGGAGAACAATATCAGAACTAGGAAAGTAGAAAATTTCATTCTGCAACAACCTGAAGTAGCTTCTCTTTTCAGCAATATTGCCGGGCCCAGCACGGGTATTGGGAGTTTGGGGGTTGGCTCGCCCAATTTATCTGAATTTACCATTCAACTAAAGCCTGAGAACGAAAGAGACATCAAAACGGAGGCGTTTATGAAATCGCTGCGTGAGGAATTGAATAAGGAGTTTTCAAGTGTTAACTTTTCTATGGCTGTGTTGGGGTTATTACCCAAATCAGCGCCAATTAAAATAACATTGAGCGGAAGCGATTTGGATTTGGTAATGAAAACAGGCAAGGAACTGAAAGCCATAGTAGAAAAAATTCCTGGTGCCGATAATGTTCAGTTATCGGTAGAAGAAGGTAGTCCGGAATACAAGGTGATTCCGGATAAAGATAAGATGCAGCGTCTGGGTTTATCCACGGCCTACGTTGGGTTAAACTTGAGAACGGCCTTTACAGGAAACGATGATGCCACGCTAACCGAAAATGGAACAGAATACCCGGTTAGAATATGGTTGGATGAATTTGACCGAAAAAATTACGAAGACGTGCAACGGCTTTCTATCGTAAATCTAATGAACATTCCAATAGAGTTATCCCAATTTGCAGAAGTAGTGCAGGATAATTCGCCTTCGTTGCTCGAAAGATTAGACCGGCAACCATCGGTTACTTTGACTTCCGAATCATTTGGAAGGCCATCGGGTACATTAGCCGACGAAGCAATCAGCTATTTGAAAGCCACTCCTTTGCCCGAAGGAGTAAAATTAACCTGGGGGGCAGATATCAAAACGCAAAACGAAAGTTTTGGGGCTTTGGGCTCGGTACTGCTTATTTCGTTTATACTCATCTATTTGATAATGATTGCCCTCTATGATAGCTATATCTATCCGTTTGTGGCTTTATTTGCCATTCCTATGGCAGGCATCGGAGCCTTTCTTGCTTTAAATTTATCGTTAAACGATTTAACCCTGTTTGCCCAGTTAGGATTAATCATGCTCATGGGGCTGGTCACAAAAAACGCCATCCTGATTGTGGATTTTACCAATCAGCTAAAAGCTCAGGGAAAACATTTTAAAGAGGCTTTGATTATTGCAGGCAAAGAACGGATGCGCCCTATTTTAATGACTACGCTTGCCATGGCAATCGGTATGTTGCCAATCGCATTGGCTAAAGGTACAGCCAGCGAATGGAAAAACGGCCTGGCGTGGGTAATCATCGGAGGTTTGCTGTCATCAATGATTTTAACGGTTTATTTAGTCCCGATGGTTTACTATGTGGTTGATAGCATTAAAGAACGTTTCGCCAGAAAGCAACTAAAGGTAAAATAACTTAAAAGCATAAAGGGAGGTTTCCTTTATTGAAAGAGTTAATGAGTGGTTCTCGGTGTGATTTAAAAATACATTACCTATGAAAATTTTAAGATTTATTATTCTTCTATTGCTGTTCCAATTTAGTAATAACATGGCAGGACAGTTAGCAAATCAACCGCATACCTTTCGCATTTATTTAGACAATGATTTTCTAAATTTCCGTGGTTCCGGCACCGACAGGTATTTTACCAATGGCATACGTATCGATTATTTTTATTCAAAGCAACGGAAACCAAAATTTCCCTCGTCTCTCTTGCTTAAAATATCAGAAAATGACAATGTTTACGGTTGGGGCCTGGCTCAATTTATGTTTACACCTAAGCATATTGATATTTCTGAAATTCAATATGGCGATCGACCGTATGCCGGGGCTTTATATGCCATACACTCCCTTCAATCAATCAACCCGAATGAAAAAATAAAGATTACAACAGAAATATTTTTGGGTGTGATAGGCCCATGGAGTTTAGCCGATGAAAGCCAAACCTGGATTCATGGCGCAATGAACTATACCATTCCTCAAGGCTGGGACAACCAGATTGCAAACGACATTATACTAAATTATAACATCATCATCGAAAAACAATTGTTAAATCCTTCGAAAAGAATATTGCTGGTGGGTGTGGTTGAAACATTCAGTGGTACACTGTATAACGCGGCAGGAATGGGTTTTATGCTAAGAATAGGGAAATTTAATAATTACTTTGAAGGCGCTTCCAATTCACAAAGTACTCCTAAAAATAAGTTTCAAATATATGTTTTTATGAGACCTGTCGCCAGGGTTGTGTTAAGCAATGCTTTATTGGAAGGAGGGTTGATATATCAAATGACTGCCCAAACGGGTGCCTATACGCTGGATAAGGATCAAATTGAAAGACTAACCGTATTGTATGATGTTGGACTGAATTTCGAAATGCCAAAATTCAGTATTTCCTTAAGCCAAAAATTAAGAACTGCTGAATTTAAAGGCCAATATGTACAAGAAATAGGAAATATTACATTGAAAGCCAATTTGTAACTTTCAATGTATGTAGCTGATGCTAAATACTTTTAGAGTTATTAATCATTTACTGAAAACAGAATATTTAAAAATCAAAATAAATTAAATTAATCGCTCAACTATGAAATTGCTATTCAAAAAAAGTTTGCCTCTTATTGGATTCCTTTTAGTAATCCTATTGAGTGCATTTAAAGATCCGGCGTTGGTAACAGGCTTCTCGTTAAAAGTCGATGTGAAAGGCCTTCGCAACTCTGAAGGTTCGGTCGTTTTTGCATTGTATAACAAGAAGGATGCATTCCCCGATGAACACTACGAAAAGTATTTGGTGATGCTGACCGGAAAAATTGTAAATGGGGCATCATCTGTAACATTCGAGAACCTGCCAGAGGGGAAATACGCTGTAAACATATTGCATGATGAAGACAATGATGGTAAAATAAAAAAGGGGATCGTCTTGCCAAAAGAGGGCATTGGCTTTTCCAACTATCAGTCGATAAGTATCTTCAATCGTCCCAATTTCCGCAAAGCATCCTTCGATTTGGAAGGCAACAAAGAAATATTGGTCAGTATTATTTACTTGTAATCAAAAAGTATGGGAACAACCTTTAAAATCATATTGCTTTTTAGCACAATGTTCCTTATTTCATGTGAGGGGTTGTTTGATTATTCGCCATATCAAATTGATTTTGAGGGTGAAAATAAAGGTGTTAATGCAACCAACCTGGATAGGTTATTAAAGACAAACCAAAGCGATACAATCACAATTGCCTTTACCGGCGACACGCACAATTACTTTGATGAATTGGTCTACTTTGTTGACAAAGTAAACACATTTCCCAACATTGATTTTGTAATTCACATTGGCGACATCACTGATTTTGGCTTGCCGAAGCAATACCTTTGGGGAAATGGCTATTTGCTAAATCTTGAAGTTCCATACCTGGTATTAATAGGAAACCATGATCTGGTTGGAAACGGTTTAGAGGCTTATAAAGAAATGTTTGGCGACCTTGACTTTAGCTTTGTTTATCAGGACATTAAATTTGTATTTCTCAATACGAACAGCCTTGAATTTGCTTACAATGGCAATGTGCCCAATCTTGACTGGTTATCACAACAACTTTTTCCTTCGAATGATTTTTCCAAGGCGGTTGTTGTTTTTCATATGCCACCAGGGATTGGTTTTGATCCGGAATTAGAATTGGGCTTTTATCAGACACTATCTGCGCATAACAACGTAATTATGTCTGTTCATGGTCACCAACACCATCATGAGGTCTATTATCCAACTGCCGACAGTATTCCATTTGTAAACGTATATGGTGTGGAGCACCGGATGATGACTATAGTAAAAATTTATCAGGATAAAATATATGTGGAAAATGAGGCATTTTAGTCATTGGTTTTTATTATTGTGTATACTGATCTTCATTAACAATACGCAGGCACAATCACATGTTGGAAAGTACGATTGGCTATTGCCCGATTATGTGAAATTACAATATGCAGGAGGGATTGGTTTTTTGTCAGCCGGTGTTGGGTATACCTTTGTCCATCAGCGCATCGATGCCACTTTTTTCTATGGATATGTGCCCAAAGGAATCGCAATCGATGACTTGTCAAGTGTGAGTTTACAATTTACGGCCAAGCTCATCAGGATTCGATTATCAGAAAATTATCAATTACTGCCGCTTAACTTTGGTTGGTTTATACACCATACTTTTGGAAGTGAATATTGGATAAAACTACCTTCACATTACCCTCCCGAATATTATTGGTGGTCGCCGGGCAGAAATGCCGGGATTTTTGTTGGGGGTGAATTAAAAACCAAATGGCTGGCCCATAAAACCCCTGCATCCGGAATCGCTATATACGCCAGAATAGGTACACGTGGATTGTATTTGGCTAGTAAAGTGGGGAATAGCTCAATCCCAATTACTGACATTATTGAATTGGGTTTTGGAATCGCATTATACCGTTGATATGAAAAATATTTTCATCCTGTTTTTAGCATTTGTTTCATTCCGTCAAGTAATGGCCCAGGAGGATGACACTAAATTTCAGCCGGTAAACCTGGCTGCCATTGCCGAAGTAAACCAGGTAAATAATTACATCACTTTTCCAACCGATATCGGAAACCTGGCTCCTTTGTGGTTTGAGGCCAATATTGTCCCTGATTTCTTGATCCGAAAAAGTAAAAATTCCCGCTTGATGGGCGTGCTCACACCACAGGTGATCATTCGCATGTACCAGGAAGAGTCATCTCCGGTGCGCACTCCCAGCTATATTCCACAAATTACCATTTATTATGCGCTTGAGGCCAATCGCACTAAAAGTCAATACACCTTTTTTGGTCGAATCGCACACCATTCCAACGGACAGGAGGGCGATTTTTATTTGCCTGACAGCAGTATCAATTTGATCTCCGGGAGCTTTTCCACTAACTTTGTGCAGGCGGGTTTGATATTCAACAGGTTTAATGCTAATTTGAATGCCATCCAGTTCTTTAACACTTTTGTCGAAGTACATCCCCCGCGATGGTCCCTGGAGGAGCTTGAAGGGAAATATAGCATGGTGAGGTGGCACAATGCTTTGTCAGTTTATAAAATACCACTTGCTGCGAATTCACATAGTCAAAAAAGTCCGGCTATCTCCATACAAGCTGAGGTCATGTGGATGTTTGGACAGGTCAATGACTGGAGTGCCCTGTCAACAGACAGGCTTAACCTGAACCTTACTTTTTACTACCATCCTTCCTTTTTGGAGGACATCGGCCTGTTTGTGGAATTTTACAGTGGAATGGATTATTACAACATTTATTTCAATGAAAAAGTGGAAGTCATCCGATTTGGCATCATGACCGAAAAGTTAAGATTTTAAATCCAATAACATGGCAAAAATTGAGTTAAACACCGAAGCTAAGATATTAGACGCTGCGAATAGCATCTTTCTGTTGTACGGATATCATGGAACTACACTTCAACAAATCGCAAACAAAGCAGCTGTTAATAAGGCAGCAATTCATTACTATTTCCGATCAAAGGAAAGGTTGTATGTCAAAGTGGTCAATAATGTCATCGATGATATCTTAAAAACTAAAAATGGTTTAATCTCAAATCAAGAAATAATTGAACAACAAAGATGGTTTCTTTATACCGAAATGTACAATAATAAAATCCTTTTCGAAAGTACGTTAATAGAATTGTACGCGAACGAGTGGAATGCAATACGAAATGACATTAGAGACTTGCTCGAGACTAAGAAAGAATTTTAAGGTCTCGAATTGCCGAAAATAAATAACCATTCATTGTCAATCCAACGAACAGTGTTTTTCCAGATAAGCAAGGTCCAACACCCTGATAGCCTTACCTTCCTGAACTATAACATTAGATTTTTCAAGAGAACTCAACGCCCTGATCATCGTTTCGTAGGTAGTTCCGGCTAAGCTTGCTATATCTTTACGTGTCGGGGTATATTCAAGCAATGTAGTATCGGTACTACTAAACCCAAAGGCTCTGATAATAGTCATAAGTGCTACAATCACCTTTTCTTTAGCCTTTAACCCTGCCGTCAACTTCATCCTTCTTTCAGCAGCATTGAGTTCATCGGCATAAAACAGCATCATGTGGAATGCAAACTCTGAATTGGCTTTTACTGCGCTATAGAACACATCAACAGGTATAAATGTCACTTCCGAATCCTCAAGGGCAATGGCCGTTACCGGGTAAATCATTTTCTTGCCTATTCCTCTATGACCCAACAATTGTTCTTCTTTGGCGAGTCGAATAATCTGTTCCTTTCCACCATCAGTTGTAACAACCTTAATTTTTCCTGAATAAATCTGAAATATGCCTTTAATGGGATCGCCTGCAGAAAATATCGTAGCTCCGGCAGGATAAAGCATGGATGTTTTGTGAAAGCTGATTAAGGGTTTCCACTCAGGCGAACAATATTTGTTTATAAAACATTTATAATGTGTACAGGTTTCACATTTTCTCTTCATGTAATATTATTTGATAATTA
>DJVY01000136.1 GCA_002440885.1 Bacteroidales bacterium UBA6244 | reverse complement strand
ATTGGCGAATTTGCCGGTGCCAGTCTCACAACCGGTGGCATGAATGTATTAGTAGGTACAGCAGCGGGCAGCAGCAATACAACAGGGTATAATAATGTGGCGATGGGATTGAGTTCTATGTGGGCAAACACCGAGGGTAGCCAGAATACCGCCATTGGAGCGTATTCGCTTAACGCGAACACCTCCGGGGTGTACAATACGGCAGTTGGGATTAATAGTTTGCTAAGCAGCACAACCGGAAACAACAATTGCGCCATTGGCTCGGCGGCCTTGTTAAGTAATACAACCGGAAGTAATAACATTGCACTGGGCGAGCGTAGTTTGAACTACAATACCACAGGAGATAACTTGATAGCGATTGGAACAAAAGCCTTGTACGAACTGTCGTTTTCAAACGGAGGTAATAATTTCACCTCGCAAAACCTGGCCATTGGCAACTACAGTTTGTACCGCACCAACCCCATTTCTTCCGAAAGTGGCATTTGTAATATCGGAATTGGAGACTCAGCCATCTTTTATAATCAAACCGGATATTATAATCTGGCCATTGGACATAGTGCCATAAAAACAAACAATACAGGAGATTATAATACGGCCATTGGTCATCATACTACCGTTAGCGCGCATAACCTTAATAACGTTACCGTGATTGGATATGGAGCTCATGCAGATGGCTCAAATATGGTTCGGTTGGGAAACCAGAGCGTGACTTCTATTGGAGGATACGCCGGGTGGACACAACTGGTGCCAGCAAAAAATTGGGTTAAAGGCCAAGAAAATCCTGCCGATATTCCCGGTTTAGCGTTTGTTAAAAAACTTAAGCCTATTTTGTATTACAGCAGTCAATCAATAGCTGGAAATCATGTTTCGGGTGTTGGATTTGTGCCTGAGGACGTATTAAACGCCACCCGTGAACTTGGTGTAGCTTTCGATGGCATTGATGTTCCGGCCAACAAAGAAAATGGTGTATATGGAATCCGGTATTCAGCTTTTACGCCATTTTTAGTGCAGGCCATCCAAGAGCTCGAAAAAGAAAATACCCTTCTCAGCCAACGCTTCGAAGCCCAGGAGCTTTTATTAAAGCGTCTTGCTCAAGAGATAGAACAACTAAGCCAACAGGTCAAAGTATCCAAATAAGTTATGATGAGTAGTTTTGTATCTTCAACCAATTTCCCCCAAACTTGTAATAGTCAAAAGGTAGGATTTTTGATCAGCAGCATGATAGTCCGTTTGGGCTATTGTGCTGTTTGGGGGCATTAATAATGAATCTGATGCGTGATGCCATGAAAGAAAATGAAATTATTTCATTTAAACGGATTTTCTATGAATTGCTGGTTTTAAGAAATCCCAGTCGTTTTAATAAGTTTATACAAGGCGTTGTTAAGAGGTTTAACACCTTGTATGCTAAATAGATAAGGTAATCGTCAATATTATTAAATCAAAAAAGATGAATTTTTATTATTTGGTCATACTGCTAGTGGGGCAAATCATGTGGGCAACACATTCGCCTTCTGCTTTTAGTCAAAACGTTATTCAAACTTTTTCGGATCAGCTTCAGGCTGAAGGGTATAAAATTGAAAAAATTGTTTGCTCGGCAATTCCCGAAAAATCATCATTGATATACAATTATCATTTTTCACCAATCAAATCATATAAAATATTGGCCTTTAGCGAAAATACAGAGGTTAACGATGTCGATTTATTCGTGGAAAACAATCTTGGCAATACCATTATAGCTGATAAACATTACCACAGCAGTGCCGCACTTGTTTTTAAACCACAGGAATCGGCAGAGTATGTACTTAGCGCCTTGTTATATAGTTGTTTAAGTGACATACGCAGGTATTCGTGCGTAATAATTATTGCTTCAAAATAGTCTGGCATTTCGACACACTAATTTTCTAGGACAATACACTTTGCCTCATTAGGTGACAAAAAGGCCATCAAAATCATCTCAGCTATCGGGCACAAATAGGCCATTCACCCATTCAAAAACCAAACCATATGATTGAATTTCTGCGAAAAATTACAGCACACTACTTTAAACCATCACAAAACGAAGTACAAAAGGCACTTGAAGATATCGAACTATTTTATTCGTTGGTATTAGAGTATTACAACCTCATTTCGAACCTTGATAAAGCCCATGACTTTTGGTACTTTAAAAGTGTGTTTAAACAAGATTATACAAGGTATCTTCATCCCTTTAATTTTCTTACCAAAGAATCGCTTACGCGTCTTCACGAGGGAATAATGAGTATTCTTATATTTCAATGCTATGTTGAAGTTAACGGAACAAGCAGTCTGTCTGATCAAAACATGGTTAAAACCATCAGGTTGCTGAAGAAATTGAAATTCAAGCATGTTAAAACCAGGCTGCTTAGAAATCAGGTGTACAAGTCAATCAGGTTGACAAAATGGAAGAATACCGGGAACGCGAAAACGGAGTTAATAGAGGCCGTTGGTTATATTGTGCAGCACATCATTCGACAAAACACAAAACACACCATTGCAACTGAAAACACGCCGGGACATCGTCAAACTGATTAGTAAAATTAGAACTTGAGTGAGTTCTTTTACAAATTCCTGATAAACCCTTCCAAATCAGCCTCCATGTCCAGCCCCAATTTTTTCTTGAGTCGGTAGCGTGAACTCTTGATGCTGTTTGGTGCGACATTGAGCACCGACGCCATTTCCTTGCTGTTCATATTCAACTTGATGAGGGCGCAAAGCCGGTGGTCGTTGGTGGTAAGCTCCGGACTAATTTTGTTGAGTTGGGCGTAAAAGTCGCGGTTCACTTCCTCGAAATAAAGCTTAAACACATCCCAATCGTTGTCGGCACGCAGACTCAGGTTGATTTGATGGTTTATGCGCCGGTATTCCGTTCTTTCATCGGAGGGTGCTTTTTTCGATAAGGTTTTAATATCATCCTGAATTTCCAGTAGCAGGGTATTTTTTTGCATCATGTGCAGGGCATGGGTGCTGAGTTGCTTTGATTTATACAACACCGACTGCCTGAGATCTTCCTCCTGAATTCGTCGTTTCTCAAGCTCAGCAGCGGCAAGCTCATGTTCCTTTTCGTGGTACAACTCTTTTTGCCTGTGGATTTCTTTGTCCTTTTTTCGGCGTATGATGATGTTGTAAACCAGCACTATAAAAAACAGGATGATCACTACAGCAGCTCCTGTAATTACCCGCTGTCTGGTCTTCAGCACTTTGGTCTCAAACAATTGCTTTTCCTGTTCCTTTTTCAGCAGAGCAATTTCCTTTTCTCTTTGGGTAGTTTCGAGCATCACCTGAAGTTTGTTGTAGTTGGCCGTACTCTCTTCGTTAAAAATGCTGTCGTGCATGCTTTTGTGAAGCTTGTACCAGGAAAGTGCTTCTGTGGCATTTCCCATTCTTTCATAGGCCTCCGACATCAACAAATACACATCCTCCAGACCGCTGCGTTTGCCAAGCGTGACCAATAGATCAAGGCTTTTTTTAGCCATGTTAATAGCTTCAGGATAATTACCTGTCTTCACATAATAACTCCCCATGTTTTGCAAACTGGCAGCCAATGCACTTTTATACCTTTCATTTTTGTTTAAATCAATAGCCTGCTTGATAGTCTGATATGCTTTTTCGTACAGCTTTTTTTGCAAATATACAGATCCAAGGTTATTTAATACATTTATCTGACCACTCACAAGATTGGCGTTTTGATATAGAGAAAGAGCCTTTTCGTAGTTTCCAATGGCGATCATTGTATCACCAAGCGCTTTGTAAGTCATGCCCAAATTACTTAAATTACTGGCCATTTTTGCTGTGTCGGCCAGCTCTACGAACATATCATATGCCCGCGTGAAATATTCGCCGGCACCCGAATAGTTCTTATTCTCGTAGCAAACTCCTCCTATGTTTTGAAGTGTAGGCGCAATGTATTCCAAGCCGGCGTTATTTTTCTGGCGGTATTCAAGCGACTTTTTGAAATAGAATAAAGCTGAGTCGTAATAGGCCATTTTAAAAAACACTGTGGCCTTGTTATTTAAAAGTTTTGCGTAATTCATCACATTGATCCCCGGACTATTCGGGTGATTTTCAGTGTAAACTTTCAGCATTTCGAGTGACTCAGAAAATGAGGCAATAGCTTTATGGAAATTCCCTTTTGAATAATAGGCCCAGCCAATGTTGGTTAAAAACTCCATCATACTCAGGGTGTCCTTATTCTCCCGACTTAGCAAAAGGCCTTTCTCGACAAACATGTCGGAGGAATCGTACTGTTTAACGCGCAGGTAGGCTTCTGTTAAACAGCTTATTGATCCAATTTCTGTTTTGTAATCAACGTTTTTGCTTAGGTTATACGACTGTTTGGCCAATTCAAGACTTTTAGCCGGATTGCCCGACAAAAGTTCTTTGCTGTACAGATTGAGTAACTCGGCCTTTTCTATTCCGACGGCCTGACTGATAAGCATTTCAAGGCTATCTGATTTGCCGGTAAACAGTCCATGAGCTATTCCGATATTCATGTAAAACAATATCACTGTTAAAATTTTAATCTTGTAATTTTTGGTGATGTCAGACATAGTTCGAATTAGCTAAGTGATCTGATAAATTCTTCCAAATCAGCCTCCATGTCCAACCCCAATTTTTTCTTGAGGCGGTAGCGTGAACTCTTGATGCTGTTTGGTGCCACATTGAGCACTGATGCCATTTCCTTGCTGTTCATGTTCAGCTTGATGAGGGCGCAAAGCCGATGGTCGTTGGTGGTGAGCTCCGGACTAATTTCGTTTAGTTGGGTGTAAAAGTCACGGTTCACTTCCTCGAAATAGAGCTTAAACACATCCCAATCGTTGTCGGCACGCAGGCTTTGGTTGATTTGTTGGTTTATGCGTCGGTATTCCATTCTTTCATTGGCAGTAACTTTTTTCGACAAGGTTTTTATGTCATCCTGAATTTCCTGCAACAGGGTGTTTTTTTGCATCATGTGCAGGGCATGGGTGCTGAGTTGCTTTGATTTATACAACACCGACTGCCTGAGTTCTTCCTCCTGAATTCGTCGTTTTTCGAGTTCGGCTTCCGACAATTCCTGTGCTTTTTTGTGGAATAGCTCTTTTTGCCTGTGGATTTCTTTGTCCTTTTTCCGGCGAATAATGATGCTGTAAACCAATACAGTAAAGAGAAGGATGATCGCAGCCGAAGCCCCTAATATAACGCGCTGTCGGGTCTTTAACATCTTAGTTTCGAGCAATTGCTTTTCCTGTTCATTTTTCATCAAAGCAATTTGTTGTTCTTTTTGGGCGGTTTCAAACACGGTTTGAAGTTCATTGAAACGCTGGGTATTGTCAACATTGAAAAGGCTGTCGTGAAGGGTAGTGTATTTTTTGTGATAGAGGAGCGATTGTTGATAGTCGCCTTTGGCTTCATAAATTTGCGATATCAGTTGAAAAACCATTTTTTCTAAATCCAACTCGTGTGATTTCCCGGCGAGGTCTTTAGCTTTGAGCGCGTAGGCTAGCGCTTGGTCGTTTTGACCAAGTTTGAAATACAGGCTGGCTAAATTTTGGGTGGCATTCGAGATCAGTTGAATATCCTGTATGCTTTCACTCAGTTTTATGGCCTCTTTAAGAGCGAACTCAGCCTGTGTTGTTTGGTTTTGCCCGGCATATAAACTGCTAAGGTTTATCAGCGAGGTAGCAATTCCTTGCGGATAGTTGGTGGCACGGCTTAGCTGTTCTGAATATTTGTAATTATCAATGGCTTGAGTAGTATCTCCCATGCGTTTGTAGGCTAATCCAATGTTATTAAAACATTTACGCAGATTAAAGGTGTCGCCTACAGCCATGAATTGTGTTTTTGCTTTCTCAAAATAGTCGATAGCCTCCGGATTTTTATCCATCGTAGAATACACATTTCCAATATTGACCAATTCCTTAGCAATGGCTTGTCCGGATGAATTATTTGAAACCTTGATGTCGTATGATTGCAGGTGGTAATAAAGTGCAGAGTCGAAACTGCCCAGGTTATGCAGCGAAATGCCGTAGTTGGTCATCATAGTGGCCAGGTGATTGGTATTAATAGTGGATTCGCCTTCGTGGTGAGCATAGTATGACGGAAACAAATTTATGCCTGCTTTAAACAATTCGGCAGATTCCTTGAAAAGCCCCCTTTGCTGTAATAATAAGCCGTTCATGGTAAAAGTTTTCATCATATTTAATGTGTCCCTGGCCTGAAGATACCCGAGCTGGGCTTTTTCGTAATATACCAATGCCGAATCGTTGTTGTTCATCGATTTGAAGGTGGAGGCCATTAAAAAAGCCAGGTTGGCTTTCCCGATAGGGTCTGTAGAATCGAACATAAAGTAAGCTTGCCTATACAACCCAATACTTTTCTCCGGTTGAGTTTTTTGAAGGTCTTTTCCGGATTGAATTAAGGCTTCGATGCTAATGGTGATATTACTGTCGACTGGAGTGACCTTTTGGTTATCAGCATTAAGGCTGTAACCTGTCAGTAAAGCAAATAAATACAACACAACGGCTTTCTTTGCGAACCTATGATTTGGTATGCATTCTATCATCTTAGTTTGGTTTGCCCAAATATAGCGTTTTTATCATATCAACCCCTTTGTCCTCATGTTGTCTACGAAAAATAAAAATGCATGGATGTTTTAAAAGACTTATAAACAGATTATTGCATTTTATGAAATGGGCTTTTGAATACCATTTGCATACCATAAAAATTTGGTGTGCATACCCTTTGCCGCCCTTAAAAAATTGCAGTCGGTAGTCTGTCGGCTTATGTTTGCCGAAAAAAAAGCGATGAGTCAGTGTATCGTAAGTATTGTTGGGCAAGTGGTGTACATCACCTTTAATCAAATTGTAGCCGTGGGCACGGTTGAAGTATGGGAAAGTGACCGGAGAAAAGATCCAGTGCTTAAGACTGCTTTTGAGAAAACAAATTTTATCAATATAAAACTTCCGCAAGTGAAAGCCAGGTATCATTTAGAGATTGCGGTTGACGGTGAACACATTTCCAGAATAATAAATATCAACTAAGAATGAAAAAAACCCCTGAATATTTAAAAAAAATCAAAGGTAGGAAATTTGGTCAGCTTCGTCCCGCTTCCTGCGGGATGAAGCAGGGGTTTTCTTTTTTAACAGCGCAAACCATTAATACAAATAGCATGAAAAAATTAGTTCTTTTCGCAGCATTTTTGCTCATTTTCAGCGGGATGATAACCGCTCAGGTAGCCATCAACACCACCGGCGACAACCCCGACCCATCGGCCATCCTCGATCTGCAAAGCACCACCAAAGGATTCTTGGTGCCCCGTGTTACCAGCGCCGAGCGTAACCTCATCGGCACCACCCAAAGCGGACTGTTGGTTTACGATACCGATACTGAAAGTTTTTGGCATTATGATAATACACAAGCTACATGGGTTGAAATAACCAACAAAAATGGTTTAAGTATAAATGACCTGTTTGATGGAAGTAGTGATGGTACAAGCGTATTTTTAGGCGATAGCACTGGCTACAACGATGATGGCAGTAATTATAATGTGGCTGTTGGAATTGGTGCATTAAAGGAAAATATTATCGGTGAAGGGAATATTGCAATAGGTAATGCTACCCTTGCCAGTACTGATAATCGATCAGATCTTGTTGCAATTGGTGATTCTGCTCTATATCATAATGGCACATATGGTTCGGTATCCTTATATGGGATTGAAAATACAGCAATAGGTACAAGTTCACTATTTAGTAATATAGGAGGATCCGCTAATACCGCTGTTGGATATCATACACTTTATTCTAATTATCTAGGATTTAGTAATAACGTCTATGGTAGTGAATCAATGTACTCGAATTTTGATGGTAGCAATAATACTGCCATTGGAAGAAGAGCTATGTATTCTAACACCAGTGGTAGTTATAATATAGCTTTAGGAAATTATTCAATGTACTCAAATCTTTCATCCGATGAGAATACTTCCGTAGGCAATAGGTCATTGTACAGTCATAAAACCGGTGATAATAATACCGCCGTAGGATTTGAGGCACTGTATTACGACACAACCGGTTCAAACAATACAGCGATAGGCCATGAGTCATTGAAGTATAATCTGACCGGAGATAATAATACTGCTGTTGGAAGAGCTGCTCTTCGTTCTAACAAAACTGGAAACAGTAATACTGCGCTAGGCACCTCTGCGCTATTAGATCATAAATCTGGCAGTGGTAACACAGCTCTTGGATATGGTACGCTTTCTCGTGATACTACAGGTCAGTATAATGTTGGAATCGGGTATTATTCTTTGGGGATTAACAAAAGTGGTAGTTATAATGTTGCAAATGGTTCTTTTTCGATGTATTGGAATACCACCGGAAACTATAATATTGCTGCTGGTTATCGATCATTAGAAAATAATACAACAGGAAACTGTAATATTGCCATTGGTGCGAGGGCTTTGCATGAAAACACCAACCGCTCAAACCTTGTTGCAATTGGTGATTCGGCACTTTATAACAATGGCGCGGGGGCTTCAGGAAATGATGAAGGTGCTTATAACACTGCTGTTGGTTCAAAATCATCATATTCAAATACCACAGGCGCTGGTAATACTTCTGTAGGCAGCAATAGCCTTTATGATAATTTAACAGGAAACTATCATACGGTTGTAGGTTCGGGTGCATTATCAAATAACACTACAGGCAGTGGTAGTGTGGCTCTGGGGTATGAGGCTGGTTATAGCAGTAATGGTTCCGGAAATATTTTTATTGGCTTTAGAGCCGGATATAGCGAAACAGGACATAATAAACTTTATATAGATAACGGGCCGGGTACATCACCTCTTATTGGTGGCGATTTTTCAACAAATCAGGTTGATATCAATGGAACAATTAAAATAACAGGAGGAAGTCCGGGGGCAAATAAAGTCCTTACCTCCGATGCTGATGGTTTGGCAAGCTGGGAATCACCTGCCGTAGCTTCACTTGACGATTTAAGTGATGCCATTTCCGCTAATTCCAGTGTGTTTTTAGGAAGCTCTTCCGGAATAAATGATGATGGAAGCGACAACCAAAATGCAGCGGTGGGAAAATATGCACTTCAATTTAATACTACCGGTAGATGGAATGCAGCTTTAGGTTATGATTGTCTAAAGCAAACAACCACAGGTTCAGGAAACAGCGCATTTGGACACCAATCCATGGAAAATAATATAAACGGTAATTCAAATGTGGCTGTAGGAGAAAATGCGTTATTCTACAATATCGATGCCAGTAATAATACGGCCATCGGTTATAGAGCAGCATTCCATAATACGGCATCAAACACCACCGCGATTGGTTATTTTGCGTTATACAATAATACCACAGGCTTGAATGAGGGCATCGGTACTTACGCAATGTACTCCAACACAACGGGAACCAATAATGTTGCCTTGGGGTCATCCTCTCTTTTTTATAACGAAACCGGCAGCAACAATACGGCCATTGGATATAGAGCCGGGTATGGCACAAATGGTACAAGTTTATCCGGCTGTGTATTTATTGGCTATTCCGCCGGCGAAAACAATACAAGCGACAATAAACTATATATCGATAACTCAAACACATCAACACCCCTCATCGGCGGCGATTTTTCGACCAATCAGGTGGATATCAACGGAACCATTAAAATAACCGGAGGAAGTCCGGGAGCGAATAAAGTCCTTACCTCCGATGCCTCCGGCCTGGCAAGTTGGACAACACCAGCCGTATATGCCTCTTCTATAAACGACCTTTCGGATGCCATCTACGATAATACCAGCTTATTTATGGGCTACTTAGCTGGTAACAATGACGATGGTGGAAATTACAATCTTGGAATCGGCCGTGAGGCGTTAACCTCACTAACAACCGGACAACACAACACAGCCTTGGGTTACAAAGCTCTCGCTACTTGTAATGCAGACGATAATACAGCGGTTGGTATTAATGCACTCAGATATACCACTACCGGAACACAAAACACTGCTTCGGGGATGAATGCGCTGCGTAATAACACCACTGGTTCGTTTAACACAGGAATTGGTTATGAAGCGCTGCTTGCCAACACCGAAGGTCATGTTAACTCTGCCTTCGGAATATCTGCATTGCTTGCCAATACAACTGGTTCGTTTAACTCTGCTTTAGGTTATCTGGCACTCGGTGATAATACAACGGGAACTGGAAATACCGCCATAGGGTATGGCTCCATTGCCTATAATGTTTCAGGAAATTATAACACAGCTATTGGTTACAATAGCTTCGTAACCACCTCAAGTTACTCCAATTCAACAGCTCTGGGCTACAGTTCCCCTATCAATGGCAGCAATCAAATCCATCTGGGAAATACCAGTATCACTGAAATCAAAGGCCAGGTGTCGTTTACCACCTACTCAGATGGCCGGATTAAAGAAAATATAAAAGAAAATGTGAAAGGACTGGATTTCATTTTAAAGTTGCGCCCGGTTACTTACAACATTAATCTGGATGAAGAAAACCGTATTCTGGGCATTACTGACAAGTTAGACCTGCCCAATAAATATGATATCGAGCAGGTAATTAAAACGGGTTTTATTGCGCAAGAGGTAGAGGCTGCAGCCCGTGAAGTTAATTATGATTTCAGTGGTATTCAAACTCCAAAGAATGAACATGATTTGTATGGATTGTCTTATTCAGAGTTTGTTGTGCCCCTGGTAAAATCAGTGCAGGAACTTAACGAGAAACTGGAAAAAGAAAATGCCGAACTTAAAGCCCGAATCGAAAAACTGGAGCAACTTATAATAAAATAATCTATGTCATCGTGAGCTGGAGAAATATGCCAGATTTCTCTCTCAGGTCGAAATAGCCACATTTAAAAAGCTTTATAATGAAAAATCTAGTCATTACCCTGATCACATTAACGACCCTGTTTATAATGGGTTGCAAAAAAGATGCCCCCACCGATCCCGAACCAACTCCAACAGGTGATATCATCGTGGCCGAAAACACAAAGGTTGTCGATCAGCAAACCCGTGAGGCCATCACAGCCATCGATACCATCAACTATACCCTCACCGTGAACGGAAACAGCAACCTTGTTACCAACCTTAAAGTGGGCGATATCCTGGTGGACAGCACTTCGGCTCTTGCCCCCAACGGCTATCTGCGAAAAGTAACTGCCATCAGCAATACCAAGGATGGCGAAGTAGTCATCAATACTTCGCAGGCCACCCTTACCGAAGCGGTAACCAAAGGAAGCATCGATTTTAATACCGGAAAGCTGACCATGGCGCATGTAAAATCGTACCAACTGGCGGATGGCGTTCGGATGCAGTCGGTTAAAAACACCGATTTTACGGTCTTTTCGTTCGATTATGACAAAGTGTTCGAAAACGAAAACGGAAAAATCACCATTTCAGGCCACACAGACCTGGATATTGAATTCTTCTTCGATTTTGATTGGGATTTTGACTGGTTGGCCTTGCCACCTCATCCCGTAGTCGAGAAATTTGAAACGGGGGTTGAAATCAACCAAAGTGCTTCCATCAGCTGTGTGTCCATGGCCGGAGCCGGAATACAAGAAAGAATCTCGTTAGCCAAATTTTATTTCACTCCCTGGACGTTTATGGTCGGGCCAGTTCCGGTGGTGTTTGTCCCTCAAATTGAACTTTTTGTGGAAATGGATGGTGCCATTGTAGCCGTGTATTCGGCTTCGGCCAGCGAAAATTTTACCGGCCGGCTCGGCACCTCCTACACCGATGCACACGGCTGGAACGAAATAGACGAAAAAACTTATACCACCGATTTTGTAGCCCCGAATCTGGATGCAGGAGCGCAGTTTACAACCCACGTTGGACCTGAAATTGCACTGTTGCTTTACGGCATTGCCGGCCCATTTGCCAATGTTACGGGTTGCAGTCGTGTGAGTGCACTCATGCACACAGGTACCCAAAACTGGGATCTCACGTTGCTGGTGGGTGCTCAAGCCGCGGTGGGTGTTAAAATCGACCTGCTTGGCTTCAGCGAAAACTGGAGCAAGGATTTTTGCTTTTTTCAGGATACCGTATTGCACCTCCAGGATGAGCCTTTCGGCAACTACATTTACATCGCTACCCCCATCGAGGATCAAACCTTTCTGGTGGGCGATGAGGTTCAAATCACTACTTCATTTACCGGCGAAACTCCTGATGAAGTGGAGTTTATCATCGATTACAACACGGTGTTCGTTGATACGGAAGCCCCTTTTGAATATACCTGGAATACTGCCGGATTCCCCGAGTTTGGCCACATCATTTACGTGGGTGCAAAAAAAGGAGGTGTGGAAATTGCCCATGACAACGTTTCAGTCAATTTGGTCATTCCCGTTTGGGAACCCATCGACTTGTCGGCATTGGGTTTGAACGAAAACACCGATGCCAACGACCTCTTCTTCATCAATACCACCAAAGGCTGGATGACGATAAACGGCCCGGGTGTAGGCAAAATTCTTACGACACAGGATGCCGGAATCAGTTGGAACGAAACATACTCCTCATCAACCGGTTTGCTACAAGTAATCATGTACAACGATCAGGGCGAGGGAATTTTTCTGAATGCATTCAACAAAGTGATGGAAACCACGGATGGCGGAGCTACTTTATCAGAACTCACCTATGGGCAGTTTGGTCAGCCCACTTTTCAGTGGAAAAATATTTTTGGTCTGGCCACCAATAATGATGGCGAAATTGTGGCTGTGGGCAAAGATACCGGCATTCCTTACCATTTCAGAATTTACCGGGCCGATATGGCCTTTCACGATCCAACAGGCTATTTTGAAGTACCTTATCCCAACGAGTATGGCACACCACCAAAAATTATCATGAACGGAAATAATGGCTTTTTGTATGATGTGTATAACGAAGAAGTACCTTCAGCCTCATACTATATGACCACCACCGACGGAGGTGTTACCTGGCAAGGAGGCGACTTCAATGTAGTGACCAGCAATGCTCAACTCCACGATGCCCATATGCCCGACGCTGACCATGTGTGGATTGTGGGAGAGGAAAACGGCAGTGCCATCGTGGTGATGTCCGACAACGGAGGACAAAGCTGGACCAAAATAGACCTAACCGGAATACCTTCCTTTAGCGCTGTTCAATTCACCAGCACCGACGAAGGCTATGCCACCGTGGGCACCTGGAGCGACGAGTTTGAAGCCAAAGTGTATCGCACCACCGACGGTGGCCACAACTGGATACCCTTGATCGACACGCGTGCCAAATACGGCCTGAGCAGTGTGTTTTTCCTCGGTCAGGATTTTGGTGTGGTGAGTGGCAAAGGTTCCCGGATCATGCGGTATTCGGTGGATTAAAAAAAAGGCTAAACCATTTAAACAGCCATTATCACCACTTATAAAGCCTTTCTTACCAACCACCCATTTTGTTTAGTTACAAAGAATTTGAGGTGTATTTTAGCACAAAAAATTTAATAATTAGCTAAATATGAGGACTGTTATTCTAATCATTTTACTCTCTGCCACGGGTCTGTATGCCCAGATTGGAATCAATTACGATGGTTCGTTCCCTACATCACACAGTATTCTGGATATAAAATCGGATACCACAGGGTTGCTTATACCAAGAATGACCACGATACAAAGAAATACCCTGGCTACAAAACTTGATGCCGCACATAAGGGCATGGTTGTGTTTGATAAAACAGCCAATATGCTTTTTTTCTGGGATGGAACAGAGTTTATTTACATGAGATCAGGCGTATTAAGTGAAATTGCTGATGCTGATAATGATACCTACATCAGTGTGGACGAGGGCACCGATCCTGATTATATTAATTTCAACACGCTTGGCACAAATTTCTGGCGTATGGAAAACGGTCGATTGGAATTTTTAAATACCGGGGGGTCGGTTTTTATTGGTGAAAACGCCGGATATAGTGACGATTTTTCAAACAATGACAACGTATTTATTGGTAAAGATG
Source organism: Bacteroidales bacterium UBA6244 (assembly GCA_002440885.1). GTDB lineage: Bacteria > Bacteroidota > Bacteroidia > Bacteroidales > F082 > UBA6244. The sequence continues at coordinate 4,442 of DJVY01000136.1, read as the reverse complement.
CCGGAAAGCTAAGTAACCAAGGGTCGATGAATGTTGGTTTGGGGCTTTCAAGTCTGTACAGTAATCAAACCGGGTCGTATAATGTGGCTTTGGGAGCCTATTCGTTACAAGCAGCTGCCAATACTGTGGGAAACAATGCCATGGGAGGTTTTGCCATGTTCAGTAATACTTCCGGTAACAACAATACTGTTGCCGGGCATCTTGTTATGTTTAACAACACTACTGGAAGCAACAATACAGCAATGGGAACCCAGGCCATGTTGAGTAATACTTCGGGGTACTCAAATGTGGCAATAGGGGCAGGGGCTTTATATAAAAATACTACCCGGTCGCATTTGGTGGCCATTGGTGATTCGGCTCTGTTTAATAACGGGCTAGGTGTTTCTGCCAACGGACATGCTCTTGAAAACACAGCAGTGGGGACGAAAACCCTTATGATGAACACTACAGGATCATACAATACCGGCACAGGTGGTCAATCACTTTATTCAAATACCACAGGTTATTCCAATTCGGCTCATGGGTATCAGGCGTTATATGCTAACACTACTGGTTTGGATAATAGTGCCATTGGCTTTCAGTCGCTGTATGCCAACAATACAGGGCAAAAAAACACAGCCTCCGGAACAAGGGCACTTTATGGAAACGATGTGGGAGCTGAAAACACAGCTGTTGGCTATCATGCGCTCATGGGAAATGTAAGCGGTAATAATAACACTGCACTGGGTGTACAGGCAGGATCAAATGCTTCGGCAGGAAATAACAATGTTGTGTTAGGTTATAAAGCTGGTTATAATATCAATGCAGCTTCAGGCAATGTATTCATAGGTCATAAAGCCGGGTTTTATGAGTCGTTGGACAACAGGCTATATATTCATAACTCTGACACTATAAAACCTCTGATATACGGCAATTTTGATTCTAAACTTATGGCCGTAAACGCCAACATGGCCATTGGAACACACACTGCTTTGGGCAAATTACACATCCATGATCCTGAAAACAGAAACGCAACTGTTTATATTACCCCACAAGCCACAGCATCTGGTGACACATCTACCGTGTTTTTTGCCGAAGATCATGATGCTACCTTTGGTATGTATTGGATGTACGATGGCAATGGCAATCACATGGAATTATGGGGAAGAAACGGAAACTTTAATTATGGCCCCCACTTGCAGGTTAAAAGAGATAATGGAGATGTGGCTATTGGAACAGATTTTGCCTCTGGATATAAGCTTTCGGTGGCAGGAAAAGTGATGTGTGAAGAGCTTCGGGTAAACCTGAAAGCCGATTGGCCAGATTACGTTTTTTCGGACGAGTATCAGCTTATGCCGTTAAATCAATTAGAAAAATATATCAGCATCAACGGACACTTGCCCAATATCCCTCCAGCCTCCAATATTGAACACTCGGGGTTGGAAGTTGGCGAAACACAGCGCCTGATGATGGAGAAAATCGAGGAGCTTACCCTGTATATCATCGAACAACAGAAGCAAATTGAAATGCTGAGTGGTTTAATTAAAAACGCTAAAGAATAATGAAAATCAGGGTTTTTGTGCTGGGTCTACTGGTTTTTATTTCTTTTGGCGCTTTTTCACAGCAAGATATAAAAAACCAGTTCAGAGACTTGATAAAGAATAAGAAAACGCTTTCCGAAATCGTGGAAGTATATAATGACTATGTTGTTACATTGCCCGAGGGTATTGAAAAAGATAAATTTGAAAAACATTTTGCCCGTTGGGCTTTTTACCAATCTTACCACTTAGATGAAAGTAATGACTTTGTAGATATTAGCGCCAGAACTCTAAGTGAGGCAGAAAAACTCCCGGTTTCAACGAGCCGGTCGGCTAATGGAAACTGGAGTTCAATTGGCCCTGTAGATACTGATAATGTTAATCCATGGGCTGTATACAATGGTATTGGCCGGGTTGATCGCATTGTGTTTCACCCTACTAATCCAAACATCATTTATATTGGAACACCGGCAGGAGGCCTGTGGAAAACTATTGATGGAGGGAGTACATGGACTTCTTTGAGTAGTTTTATCCCATCACTTGGTATTTCCGGTATAGTGGTCGACAGGGTAAATACAAACAGGATATTTGTTCTTACAGGTGACGGAGATTCTGATGGTGGAGGGTTTGTTGAACAATCCGGGTATATCAGAAGATCGGTAGGTGTGTTGGAGTCTGCCGATGGTGGAGTAAATTGGGAGTCAACAGGTACGCTTTCAGCAAACCCTTATACAGGTTTCAAGCTTGTACAAAGCCCTGGCTCCTCAAATGTGCTTCTGGCAGCCACTTCCGATGGCCTTTTCAAAACATCGGACTATGGATTAAATTGGGTACAGGTAAACCCGGGATTACACTACGACATTGAATTCAAGCCAGGAAATCCGAATACGGTTTATGCTACCGGAGTGGGAGAATTCTACTACTCTGATGACGGGGGAGATACCTGGTTCAACGATTCGGGTTTCGATTTTAATCTTTGCAATGGCAGGGTCGAAATCGGAGTAACCCCCGATGACAGCTCGGTAGTTTATTTATTTGCCGGCCCTAAAACAGCAGCCAATAGGTTCTGTGGGTTCTTTAAATCAACTAATAGCGGAGCTAGCTTTTCGCGTATCACCAATACGCCAAATTTGTTGGGTGGAGAAGCATCTGATGGAGATCAATCGAATTACGATCTGGGAATTGCTGTTTCGCCATCAGATGAAAACAGGGTGTTTGTAGCAGGTATAATTGTTTGGGGTACAACCGATGCCGGGCAAACTCCGTTTACAAACGTTACCACGATGGCTGAAAATGCTGCCAATCCCTGGTATGTGCATTGCGATATACATGATATCGCAATAAACCCATTGGATGGTAACTTATATGCAGCTACCGATGGTGGTTTTTATAAAAGCGAGGATGATGGAATTTCCTGGATTGACTTGAAGGAAGGAATCGTGGTTACTCAGTCGTACCACATGACTGCCACAAATGGTGATGCTAATGTAGTACTAATCGGAAATCAGGACAATGGAATAAAATACCGAAACAATAATACTACCTACTTTTCAAATGTAGGAGCAGGTGACGGCTTCGATGTTGTGATTAATTATGCTGACCAAAATAAGGGATATGCTGTTATCAATAAAAATGTATATAGATACAATAATTTTTTAACTACTTCACCTGATATGATAAGTGTTGATCAGTGGTATCCTCAAATTGAGATGCACTCATCCGACACTTCTGTAATTTTTATCGCGGCAAGCACCATATGGATGTTTGATATTAACTTAAACTCCTCTGCCGATATTTCAAACGGCATTGCCGAGGGGTATTGGGCATTAAAAACATGTCCAAGCAATGCTAACAGGATTTATGCTGCAGGAGGTAATTCAGCTTTTGATAATGCAGGTGATTTGTACGAAACTCCGAATGGCGGAACAAACTGGAATACAATCTCCAACAATCCCGGCTTTCCGGATAATTTCCCTCGAATTTCTGATATTGGCGTAAGGCCTAATAACTCTAATTATGTTTTTGTTTCTTTTGTGGGCTATACCGATAGTGTGAAGGTTGTTTATTCTAACAATGCCGGTGTTTCCTGGACTAACGTAAGTTATAATTTGCCCAATGTTCCCGTTTGGAGTATTGAGGTTGATGGTTCAAATAATGTGTATGTGGGTACCGATATTGGTGTTTTTTATAAAAGTAACGGATCAACCACCTGGCAACCTTATGGCAACAATCTACCCAATGTTCCTGTTTCAGGTTTGGCACTTAACTCAACTGCTGATCAGCTGTTGGCTTCAACTTTTGGACGTGGAGTTTGGAAATCTGATCTCTACTCATCCTGTAACAGTGATATCACCATAAACCAAAATATCTCGGGAAAATATTACCAATCTGCGTCCAATTCTATTACCATGACTTCGCAGGTACATGGAGGTATAGGAACCGAAATTAGTTTAAAATCTGAAGGTTACATCGACCTAAAGCCAGGTTTTAAAGTCAATAGCGAGCCGGGCAATACATTTAGTGGCTTTATTGGGGATTGTACCGCTCCATGGCCTGAAAATAATATGCTTGAAGGTCCACCACCTGAACCGGCAGCTCTACAGAAATATCATATGATGATGACACAAAAAAAAGGAACTGTAGAAGTAAAAACTGGAAGCAATGATGTAAAAAATATAGTGGTCAGGAAGTTTGTAAGTGGAGAGGCTTCTCTTTTGCTCCTCGATAACAAAGGCAATTATTTAATGAAATTGTTCCAACAATCGGGGGGTGAAGGGGTTTTTAACACAGTTCTCGATACCGCAGTGTTGCAACCTGGTCTTTATTTCATTTATTTAGTAATTGATGATGAAGTAACTCATCTTCAGGAGTTGTACGTTGACCGGAATAACCATGTTTTTCATGAAGATCCTTCTCCTGTAGAAT
>DJVY01000111.1 GCA_002440885.1 Bacteroidales bacterium UBA6244 | reverse complement strand
TTTTAATTCGTCCGGAGCATCCTTCGTGTTGATATGAAGCTTTTCACCCTATACTGTAACAATCTCTTCAATCATGGATTGCGCGACTTCCTGTTCGGGATGAAAAAGATTCGAATTCATATAGGTAAGAATGGAATGACGCAGCTGAGCAGCCACCGGCCTGTTTTTCAGATCATTTTCCAAATCGATACTACAAACGACCAGCTTTCCGTTGCCTGTTTTTGTCTCAAACAACATGCCAAGCTTGCGGTTGATAAACCATGTGTCTATCGGTTGAACAAGCGGTTGAAATTCTGCCGGGAAACTATTCAACTCCATCACCTGAGCCTTGTGAATAAGTTTCCACCATTGCAATCCGGTATAATAATCCGTGGGGAAATCACTGAAAATAGCATGATGATTGTTTATAAGGGTTCCCACTGTGTGGGGAGGACGCATCTTAAACCACTATGTATTCCAAAATGCAGGTGTCATATACTGAACCACATCCTTACCATGCTCCACTTTACCGGCAGTAAGGAAGAGTACCTTTCCACCGTTGACGAGTATATTTCTTGTTTGCTCGTCTAATGTGTCGGTTATATGTATGTCATCACCATGAACCTCAGGAAGAATGGAGGGATATACCCAGAAATCCCAGTTATTTGTCACCTCCAAACAATCCAGCCAGATCTTCAGATTCAGTTTCTGAGCTCTTTTGAAACTATTTAATGGCATATTCATTGTCCCCAGCTTCTGTTCGTTTCCTATTTGAATGTCAACAGTTGGCAGGACACCTTCCGCAAACACTTTACCGTTTTTTATGGAACTTGGAAGTAAAAATCAATCAAAATAAAAAGTTTCTCCATTTTGAAGCTCTTTATATAGCGAAAATCGGTTATCAAAAGATTTTCATGCGCTCTTTGACCTGTTGTTATCAGATAATTTCCAAGTCGGACATGGTTTATCCATAAACATTATATCGGTGCTTACATTCTCACGGATATTGGTTATGGCTTCCTTCAGGTAGTCGTTGTCGGCTGCACTTGCCCCTTTCACTTGAACGTTTACGATCAGGTTGGGTTTGTCTTTCTCATCATCTGTGTCATTACAGGTCTCGGTGATGTTCACACTGTAGCCCTTTACCTTTTGGTCCCCTTTTTTCCGATAATCGGCATCAGGATCATCGTATTTTTTTGCTTCACGCCTGCCCATTTGGGTGGAAGGTGTGGAAAACAATTCAAATTGTGGATTTTCCGGTGTCTTCTTGAACATGATTTCTTGATCTTTTACGGGATACAATATACGATTTTTTTGTCTGATAACAATGGATTTTAAGCGCGTTTTATCAACAAAAACGAATGTAAAACAACAAAATTAAAGTCACCGACTTTTTAAAGTGGACTCAATATACATAAAACAAAATTATATACCGCTGGATTGTTAATGGGTTCGGTGTCACTGACCAATGTTTTTTCGCAATCTGTTGTTGAACCTGAAGCCCGTAGTGATTCGAAAAAACCTATGAATGTTCTGTTCCTGATATCTGATGATATGCGCACAGAACTAAATGTTTATGGCAGCGGGATGGCAATTACCCCAAATCTGGATAATCTGGCAAACAGGGGGGTGAGATTTGAAAGGGCATATTGTCAGTACCCGCTGAGCGGTCCGTCACGGGCATCCCTCCTTACAGGTCGTCGCCCAACCACAAGCGGCCTCTACAGCAACCGTGAATGGTTTGGTGCCACCTACCCCGAGTGGGTGAGTCTGCCAAAATATTTTAAACAGTATGGCTATGCTTCGCTCCGTACGGGAAAAGTATTTCACGGTGGAATAGACGATACGGAAGCATGGACAGAGGGGGGTGAACCCCGCAGATATCAAGAGCCTGTAAACACCAATCCTCCATCGTACGTGTCAGCTGAAGAGGCTTATAATCATGCAAGACGCAAGCCACCAAAACTTACTCCCGGCGTGGAGGCTTATTCCGGTTCAGACCGTTGGGAAGCAGTTGAGGGTGAGGCTGCAAATGAACTTGGAGATACAAAGGTTGCCAACAGTGCAATTGAATTTATCCGACGCAGCAAGGAAAGCGGGCAGCCATTTTTTATAGCCTGCGGCTTTTCCAAACCGCATACACCTTTTGTAGCTCCCAAAGAGTTTTTTGATATGTATGATTCAGACAGCATTACACTTCCACCCGATTTTGCATCATTGCCAATGGTGCCCCATGGTTTTCCACAAGGATCCATCAGACCAAATAATGCGGATCTGTTTATAAACAGGACGGCTTCACCTGAAGAGGCACGTGAAATGAAACTTGCCTATCTGGCATGCGTAAGTTATGTGGACTGGAATGTTGGGCGGGTTTTGGCAGAATTGGAAAAACAGGGACTTAGCGAGAATACAATTATTGTGTTCTGGAGTGATCATGGGTATCAGCTAGGTGAGAAAGGTAAATGGTCGAAAGCCGGCTCACTGTGGGAACAGGGTACCCGTATACCATTTATTATTCATGACCCGCGGGCTAAAGGAAACGGAAAGTCATCACCACGAATAGTTGAACTGGTGGATATTTATCCCACTCTTGTTGATCTTTGTG
>DJVY01000219.1 GCA_002440885.1 Bacteroidales bacterium UBA6244 | reverse complement strand
ATAAAAGGAGTAAAATACCCTATCGTTTCCGACCTGTCGAAAACCATTTCGGAAAACTATGACGTGTTAGCCGGTTCATACGAATACAATGAAGACGGCGAAGCTGAATTTAACGGCGAACCGGTAGCCTATCGTGGGCTGTTCCTTATCGACAAACAAGGTGTTGTTCGCCACCAGGTGGTAAACGATTTACCTTTAGGAAGGAGCATTACCGAAGCCCTCCGCATTGTTGATGCATGGCAATTTCATGAAGAATTTGGTGAAGTTTGCCCCGCCAACTGGGAACCGGGACAGGATGCTTTGGAAGCCACTTCTGAAGGCATTGCAAAATACCTCAGCACACACTAAAAAAGTAGAACTTTTTGTTAAAAGAGGCCATCCCGTTCAGGAGATGGCCTCTTTTTTTAGAATCGGTAAACCAGGGCTACCCCACCTCCCCTGCCCGGTGCTATGGAGAGCTTGCCGCCGGGCTGCATGAGTCGGTAAACTGTTTTTCCGATAGCAAAACCAAGCGCCGCTCCGATAAGCACATCACTGCTCCAGTGTTTATCATCGTAAACCCGCGACAGGCCAACCCCGGTGGCCAAACCATAAGCCAACACACTGACCCAAATTTTTTCGTGATAAACTGATGACATGAAAGAAGCCAGTGAAAAGGCAGTGATAGTATGTCCGGAGGGAAAAGAGGTGTAAGAAAACCCGCCAAAAGGACCTTCCCACAACCTTGGGTTAGCCGGGTTATCCTGATCGGGGCGATGGCGGTGGGTCAGGTGTTTTAGAACCTGCACTGTGACAGCACTCATCACCCAGGCTTGTGTGCCGCCGAGAGCAATTTGCCGGGAACGGACGTCATTAAAAGCCAGACCCACAACATAAAAACCCCCCATGGCAACAGCAGGATAAAGCCCGCTTCCCCAAGGCTCGAATAGGTATTTGGAAGCAAAATCAGCTTCTTCCGACTGATTATTCCTGAAAACAGTTCTTATCTCATCATCGTAAACATAGAGCAAAACCCCGGCTGCCGTAACCCCGGCTGCTGTTATCCATTGCTTTTTGTTCCAATGCAAGGGCGCGGTATAAATGGATTGAGCGGCTTTAAGATAGCTTTTAAAATAAGCTCCGTTTGGCTGATCAGGAAAATCATATACCCCTCGTGATAAGGCCGGTGCTTGCGCCTTTGTGGCCAGCGACAGGACAAGCATAAGCAGCAATGAAATCAAAGGATAGGATACAAAACGAGTCATATTAACGTTGTAGGAGCTATTATTCCAGACTTTTGGCTTCATTCCAGTAATGATCCATTTCTTCAAGACTCATGTCTTCGAGTTTTTTACCATCTTTCTTTGAGGCCGATTCGATATACTGAAACCGGTTGATGAATTTCCTATTGGTTCGTTCAAGTGCGTCTTCGGGGTTTATTCCCAGATAGCGTGCGTAGTTTACCAAGGCAAACAGCAAATCGCCGAATTCATCCTCAAGATGCTGTTTATCGGATTCTTGCTCAACCTCGTATTTAAGCTCATTTAGCTCTTCTATAACTTTGTCCCACACCTGCTCACGGGCTTTCCACTCAAAACCCACTCCTTTTACTTTTTCTTGTATGCGGTAAGCTTTCACCAAAGGCGGCATTGATTTGGGCACTCCTTCCAATACAGATTTCTTGCCCTCTTTAAGCTTTAGTTTTTCCCAGTTGTTCTTCACATCAGTAGCATCGGACACAGTAACGTCGCTGTATATGTGTGGATGTCGATAGATGAGTTTCTCAGAAATCCCGTTCAAGACATCGTAAATATCAAACGCTCCCTGTTCGCTTGCAATTTTGGCATAAAAAACCAGATGCAACATTAAATCGCCCAACTCGCCTTGCATTGCAGGCAGATCGCTGGCCATAATGGCATCCGACAATTCATATACTTCTTCGATGGTAAGATGGCGCAGGCTTTCGATGGTCTGTTCTTTGTCCCACGGACAACCTGCGCGCAGATCGTCCATAATATTGAGTAGCCTCTTAAATGCAGCGAGTTTTTGATCGGTGCTATGCATGATTTAATCCTGAATAAGGGCAATCAGGTCATCGCCTTTGTAAGGTTTGGCAATATACCGATCGATGCCGGCTTGCATAAAACGTTCCTCATCGCCAGGCATGGCATAAGCGGTAACTGCGATAATTTTTATCCGAGGCCATCCGTTTTCCTTTTCTATTTCCCTGATTTTCTTAGTAGCTTCCACGCCGTTCATTATTGGCATTTGAATGTCCATAAGAATGACATCATATTCATTTTTCTCAAAGAGCTCAACCCCGGCTTTGCCATTTTCGGCCAAATCGGCGGTATATCCCTTTAACTTTAATACAGCCAGAGCAAACTTCTGGTTGAGCATGTTATCCTCTACCAGCAGCACATGTTTCTTTATTTCTTTTGATTTCATTCGTTGGACTGATTTAGTTGACTTTCATGGGTTGGCAAGGTAAAAAAGAACTTTGATCCCATATTTTTCTTGCTTTTAACCCAAATATTTCCCTTATGTTTATTTATAAACTCTTTGCTTAGCATGAGCCCGATACCTGTTCCCTTCTCGAACTCGGTTCCTTCAGCCAGATACTGTTCGTCAAGCCTGAACAATTTCTCAATTCCCTCTTCCGGTATCCCTACGCCTGTATCCCCAACACAAACTTCTATGGATAATTTTTTCTTTTTGGCGGTTATCCTGACCTCACCTCCCGACGAAAATTTGATTCCATTGCTAAACAGATTCCGTAAAACTGTCCGGATCATATTTTTATCGGCAAAAACCAAAGTATTAAAAGGAATCTCCGACACAAGCTTTATTCCTTTTTTCGCGGCCTGCGATTGCAGGAGGTTCATTACTTCGTTTACGACACTATTTAAATCAAAAGTTCCCGGCATAAACCTGATTTTCCCCGTTTGCGTGCGCGACCATTCGAGTAAATTTTCGAGCAACCTATAGGAGGTATTTGAGGCTAAGTTAATATTTTCAATATAACTACGACGCTCGGCATCAGATAAGTTTTCGTACTCAAGCAACAGCAAGCTGGCAAACCCGATGATGGCATTAAAAGGGTTCTTTAAATCATGGGCAATTATGCTAAAGAATTTATCTTTGGTAATATTGGCCTGGCGCAAATCTTCCTCCCGCTGTTTAAGGGCTTCATGGTGTTTCCGCTTTTGTGTAACGTCTTCCATCACAGCCACAAAATGGCCTATTTCGTTTTGACCGTTGAGGATGGGCGAAATCACCAACGACTCCCAAAACAACTCTCCGTTTTTCTTTTTATTAAGCAATTCTCCACGCCAAATCTGACCACTCAAAATAGTTTGCCACAACTCGCGGTAAATATGCACACTTTCCTGACCAGAAGATAAAATACGAGCATTTTGCCCCGAAACTTCCTCGCGGGTAAAACCTGAAATTTCAGTAAAAAGAGGATTAACGTATTCAATATCACCGGCCATGTTGGTAATCATAATCATTATCGGACTTTGTTCAATGGCCGCAGTAAGTTTTTTTATGGTTTCCTGATTTCGCTTCCGGGAGGTAATGTCCATACCAATGGTAAGAATGGCCTGCTGGTTGTTGTAGGTAATTTTACTCACCGACAAATCGAGGTAAATCATTTTCCTCTCCTTATTGTATGCCCTGATTTCGTAGTTGTTCTGAGGTTGTTCATTCTTCATGTGCAGGCGGGCGAACTCCGTAATTTTCTCCCTCTCATCGGGGTGCACCAGATCAAAAACGGTGACAGTTGCCAAATCTTCGGGTAAAAGCCCTGACAACCTGTAAAACGATTGATTGGCAAAAAGGATCTTCCCGTTTTGATGGATGAGCATCACCTCAGGGCTTTGCTCGACAACAGTTTTATACTTCTCCTCACTTTCGGTAAGTAAGGTGTTCAAGCTCGTAAGTTTATTGTTGTCTTTTCGCTTACGCAGCATATAATATAAAATAATACCCAGCATAAGTGCCAGCACAACCGACGCCAGCGTCATGGCATTTATCAGCTTCCGGCTGTAAGAAATTTGCTGCTCCTGAATCAGGTTTTCCTGAGAGAGCAACTGATGATCATATCTTGCCTGGATAATTTTTTCGTTCACATTAAGAAGTAACAAGCTGGTTGTTAAACTTTTATCATAAATAGAATCACTCAATATTGAGGCAGATTCCAGGTGTTGAAAGGCCATAGGATAGTTTCCCAAATCCCGATAAGCATTGGCCAGTACCTCATATAATTGATATTCCATTTCTGTATAGCCATGATCACGGGCTTCTTTTAAGGCCTTCTTTGCCATTTTTATGGCCTTTGCCGATTGACCACTGGTTTGGAGAAATCCCGAATAAAACTGCAGCGTATTAGCCTGCTTATAGTTACTCAATCCTTGCTCAAACAGTTCAATGGATTTACTAAAATAATCTTCTGCAATTCCGTATTGTCCCAAGCCAGAACTGGCCAGGGCTATGTTGTTATACAAGGAGCACTTTTCGCTCAACTTGTTGTTGGGCAATAGTTTAAGAGCTTCCTGCGAGTATTGCAAGGACTGGTTATAATTTTTCAAACTTAACTGAATTAAACCCATGTTTAAGTATGATAAGCTTATCATTGAGGAGTCCTGGATGCGCTGGGCCAAATTGAGTGCTTCATCAACAAACCCAAGACCCTCCTGATACAGCCCCACATTATCGTAAAGCACGGCGATGTTGTTAAGGGTTCTGGCCAGGCTTAGGGTATCGTTTACCATGCGCTTCAAGTAAATGGCATCTGCAAAATGGTCAGCGGAGAGTTTGTAAAACCCCAGCACCTTGTATATCGAGCCAAGGTTATTCAAGGTTTTAATGAGGAAGGCCGTGTCAGCAATTTCGTTAAACACAGCCTTGGCATGGCTAAAATAAAAATGGCTCTGTTGAAAATCGGACAGCATGTAATAATCGATACCGAGATTATTGAAAAAAACGCCCTCCATGTGAGCATTTCTTTCTTGTTGAGCCAGTTGCAAGCCCATTGAATCGTAATACACAGCTTTTTCGGTATCAACATTAGAATAAAAAGCACTCAACTGCTGACATATTCGCATTTTGGTTGTGTCATGCCCATTGTCGAGTAATGCAATCAGGCTGTCGGACGGTGAGGCAACACCATTTACCGGATGCAGGGTGAATAATCCCGGCAAAAGTAAACCCATCCATACGGTAAACCACAAACGCATTTTGAGAATTTTTACAAATCAGTACAAATGTAAGTGTTTTTCGGGAAAAATCAACGAATAAAATCATTATACCCTCACATACTCAAATAGCAGTGCACCATGCTGCCTAAAAGGCAGAATCACTACCTTTGCGCCGCACAACAGAGATGAATAAATTGGTAAAAATAACAACCTTCCTCATGGTTATCTGTAGCCTGCTGACCGCGACGGCTGTAGCGCAACCCAAATCACCGCTTAGCGGGCACAACCTGTCGTTGGAGGTAAAGGCACAGTATGGATTTTTACTAAGTCATCACCTCGAACTCGACATTTTTAACGCCCACTTTCCGGCAGTAGAGATCACACTTCAACGCGAAACCTGGGGAACCAAACGCTGGGAGCAAGCTTACAACTACCCGTCTTACGGCATCAGTTTTTGGTATTCCGGTTTGGGTGGTTTCGATGCCATCGGCTCAGCTTATGCACTATACCCTACCATTAATTTCCCGCTCACGCGAAACGACAAACAATCGCTGCATTTCAAACTCGGCATCGGTGTGGCCTACCTGACCAACCATTTCGACCGCATAGAGAACTACAAAAATTTTGCCATCGGATCAGCATTTAACTTTAGTGCAAGCCTATATTTTGATTACAGGCATAAAATTTCCAAACAGTTTACCCTCTCGGCAGGGTTAGGATTAACCCATTTTTCAAACGGATCGACCAAGACTCCGAATTACGGATTGAACATTCTCACGGCCACGGTTGGCATAACCGGCTATCTGAGCAAACCTAATCCTGGATTGAAAAAACAATTTCTCCCCAAACACTACCCTTTTGAGTTTGATGGCAGCAGATTCCTCGAAATGCAATTTTCAACGGCCGTTGCCACCAAAGACATGACTGAACAATTGGGTGAAAGATTCATGGTTTACGCCCTCTACACCAACATCATGGCCAGGGTGAGTTACAAAAGTAAATTTGGGGCAGGACTGGATTACACCTACGATGAATCGGATGTTTTTATCCTGCACAAATCGATGAACCAGGAACCTGATTTACGCGACGCCACCAAAGTAGGTCTGAGCTTAGCCTACGAACTGGTAATCAGCCGCGTGTCGTTTCTGTTCAACGCCGGGATGAATGTAGCAGGTAAGGAAAGAAGTGAAGGAGACTTTTTTCAGCGACTTACCCTGAAATATCATTTTACCGACAACTGGTTTGCCAACCTGGCCTTGAGCACACACCTCGGAAAAGCAGAATACATTGGAATAGGATTAGGTTACCGGAATTTTGTTAAATACCGTCAAAAAATACCACATGGTTAAAAGACAATATCTTTTTTGGATTCTCATAGTCGTTACAAGCTTAACAGCTTGCAACAAAACACATGTAGAGGACTGCTTTAAGTCGTCGGGAGAACTAACCATGGAAAGCCGTGTTTTGCCCCCTTTCAACAACATCAAGCTTTTCGACAATGTAGACCTTGTACTTCAGCAGGGAGTAACAACCCAATGCGAGGTGGAAGCAGGAAAACATCTTCTTTCCGGAATCGTGACCGAAGTGGACGAAAAAGGTAACCTGAATATACGAAACACAAATTCCTGCAACTGGATCAGAAGTTTCAATCAGCCAATCAGGGTTTATCTCGAATTACAAAAACTCGACACACTGGATTACAGATCGATAGGCAACGTCTACACGCCCGACACCCTGTTTCAGGATACCCTTATCATTAACTTGTACGAAGGGGCAGGACGTGTTGACTTACTCATCAAGTCAAAATTACTTCGCGCCGGGCTTCATTACGGCACACAGGAATTAATTATTTCCGGAAAATGCGGTTTGGTATATGGTTATACCGCCGGATTCGGCCTGATAGACATGCGCAATTTGGAAGCAAGTTTGCTTTATGTGAACAACAACAGCGGAAACAACATGTACGTGAGGGTCACCGAGGAGTTGGGAGCCACTATTCAAAGCTTGGGCAACATCTACTACTACGGCTCTCCGCCAGTGGTTAATTTCAGTAAACAGGGAGCAGGCGATTTAATACACCTGACAGAATAACATGAGAAAAAGAAGTTGGAAACCTGACCTGAAAAACCCGGTGCTATGGGCTATGTTGTTTGCCACCGTGGTTTTGTTATGGACAAGTGCCAACATGAAATGGGGCGATGGACGCTGGAACAGGTTAGTCAAAGTAGACGGAACCGGTTATTTTTCCTATTTGCCGGCCATATTCGTTTACCAAGACCTTACATTCAGCTTTCACGACTCCATTGCCAGGAATCCTGAACACAGAGAGTTTTATTTCGATTACCGAAAGCAAGTGCACGGTAAGACGGTGAATAAATATTATGCCGGTACAGCTTTATTGATGCTGCCCTTTTATCTCGCCGGTCATGCCCTAAATGCCCTTACCGGTCAATCGATGGATGGGTTTTCGGTGTGGGTATTGATTATGACACAGATAGCGGCCATTTTTTATACCTTGCTGGGCTTGTGGTGGCTTCACCTGAGCCTAAGGCTATACTCTACAAACCAACGCATTACAGCCATTGTACTACTGGCTGCATTATTTGGGACAAACTTGTTTTACTACGTCTCGGAAGAACCGGCCATGTCGCATGCTTATTCCTTTGCCATGGTAAGCTTGTTTATATATACGGCCAAAATGTACTTTATTGCCCGTATCCCAAAATATTTCGTTTGGTCGATGGCCGCTTTTGGACTGATCGTTTTGATCAGGCCGGTAAACGCTTTGGTCATCATAAGCTTACCCTTTATTGCAGGAAGTTATACTGCGTTTAAATCGGGGTGGTGGGCGTTAGTAAAAAAACCAAACTGGTTAATGTTTGGGCTTGTTCTTGCAGTCTTAATTCCAGGCATTCAAAATGTAATTTATTGGTTACAAACCGGACATCCTTTTGTTTTCTCTTACCAGGGAGAAGGTTTTAATTTCTCCGAAATTCATTTTTTTGATTTTCTTTTTTCTTTTAAAAAGGGGTTCTTTTTATATACCCCACTTGCTTTTGTCGCACTTGGTGGTTTGGTTTTCCTTTACCGACAATCCAAATACGCTGCATTATGGTTATTGGGTTTTCTGGTTCTCGTAATCTACATACTAAGTAGTTGGTGGCTCTGGTATTATGGAGGAAGTTTTTCGTCGCGCGTGATGGTGGAATATTTACCCTATTTTATGGTTCTTCTCGGCTTGATGCTTACCCACATCAAAATCCCAAAAACCGCTATCGGCCTCATCATTGTGCTCACCCTATTCTGCCAATTGCAAACCTATCAGTACCGTTACGGATATTTACATTACGACAGCATGACTAGCGAGAAATACTTGGATTTGATGCTAAATCCATTGGGGAAATAAGGAAGAAAAGTCGAAAAGAAGCCATTTAATCATGCCGTAGCGACTCAACGGGATCTTGCTCTGCAGCCTTGCGCGCAGGCAGAAAGCCGAAGATTATACCGACAGAAGCAGCCACACCAAACGAAAGGAGGATAGACCAAAACGAAACTATGGTCAAAATATCTGTTGAGAAGGTGATGATTTTAGCCATGACCACCCC
>DJVY01000177.1 GCA_002440885.1 Bacteroidales bacterium UBA6244 | reverse complement strand
CCAAAACCGTATTTATAAGAAATCCAATCAAGTAATTTAAAGGCCTTATCGCGCTCAAACGAATCCTTTGAAATGCAGATGGCGCTGGGTCGCCATTCGTTGAACGATTTGGTGCTGCTTTTTTTCTGTAAAAAAACCTGGAGGTTTCGGTTAAGTTGAAATATGGCATTGCTAAAAACAGAGGCAAACCCTTTTCTGTACTTGTGGTGGTAGTTCAGATAAAAATAGATTCCGGCCATACCGGCAAAAGCCAGCAAAGCATAAGGCGTGTTGATTTTGAACATCACCCAGATTGATACCACGAACCCGATGAGCGAAAGGTACCACCTCGATTTAAACGAAGGCCGGTACGAAGGGGAAGATCCAAAATGATTGAGAAAAGAAATTAGGCATAGTGCCCCATAAGTGACCATAAAAAACATAGAAATCACCTCTGCCACGGTGTTAACATTTCCCAGAGCCACGAAAAACAAAGCAATCACAACCGTAACGAGAGAGGCGTTAACAGGTTCATTGTCTTTGGCGCGCCCTTTGGCCAGCCACTGGTTAATACCTTTTGCAGGAAAGGCGTGATCCATAGCCAATGCTTGTAACGTTCGCGGAGCCACCATTACCGACCCCAAAGCCGACGAAATGGTAGAAGCCGCCAACCCAAGCGGAATGATAATTGCTCCCTGAATGGCTATCTTGCCCATAATAAGCTGGTTATTGAGCAAGTCGTCCGGGCTTGCCGACATAGCCAATTTATAAATTACGAATAAATAGATGACCATGCCGATAACCGTAGCTGATATTGTTCCGATGGGTATCGACTTCGACGGGTTTTTCAGGTCGCCCGACAAGCCTACTCCGGCCGTCATGCCTGTAAATGCAGGAAAGACAATAGCGAAAATGAAAAAGAAATCGCCTGAATTGCGAAATTCTGCGCTTAACAGATTAAAATTCTGTTCTCCTGCATATTCGGTGTGCCCCATAAAAAACATGATCAGCGACACCACGAGCAAAGCCACAACAGCATAAAGGGCCTTCACCCCCAGGTTTGCTCCTTTGGTGAGTATCAACACAGCCAGGATAGACATCGACGGGAGGCTGATAACTTGTCGGGGCAAATCAAGTCCATAGGTGACTTGCATATAATTGAAAAAAAACTCGAACGCTTCCGTAAAGGCGATGATATAAAAAGCCACACTGATGGCCTGCGACAGGTACAAGGCAATGCCAATGGTTGCCCCGATATTCAACCCAAACGAACGCGAAATGATGAAGTACTCGCCTCCGCCCTCAACCCGCTTGTTGGTGGCGATTTCGGAAATAGCCAGAGCCGTGGGAATGGTGACCAGGTGTCCTAGTATGATGATTACCATTACACCCCAAAAACCCACAGAGCCCACTGCAAATCCGAATCTTAAGAAAAGAATGGCTCCCAGAATGGTGCTGATGGCCGTAAAAAAGACAGGTGCAGTTCCAAATTTCTGAGAAAGATTAGAGGCGCTCATAGTTACAAAGTTAGGTTGCAAATCTATACAAAAGAAGTCAAAAAAACACCTTGGTTAACATCGACGCTCTTGAAATCTTAAAAAAGCATGACCCTAAACAAAGCACTTCTATTTATGGACATTCCTGATAAAATCCTCCACTTCAGGAACACCACCCTGATAAACCAGGTAGCCATTGTATGGCTCGCGGGTGGTGATTTCGTCGTTAACAGGCGTCAGCATCATTTCTTTCACCTTAACAGGATCGTCGGTTTGCCCTAAAATCCAGCTTAACTTCACCCAGGCCACCTCAGGGAGCATGTTTCCAGCGGGAATAATGCCTTTAGCCATCATGTCGCGACCAGTATCGTAAACAAACATGTGTACATAACCCCAAATGGTTTGCAGGGTCATAAACATATGAACGCCTTTGGCCTGTGCTCTTTCGATGGCAGGATATAATTCCTTGTTCACATGACCAAGTCCTGTTCCCACGAAAATAATCCCTTTGTAGCCTTTATCAACCATAGCGTCCAACACATCGGGACTCATGGCCGGATAATAATACAGCATGGTGACTTTGTCGCTGAAGTAAGGTAATATCTGTACGTTTTTATCCTGTCGGCGTTTATTATAGTCTTTTTTTATCGGATTAATCGATTTTCTGCTGATCATGGCGAGCGGAGTGTCGCCAATGGTGCGGAAGGTACTGCGATAGGAAGAGTGCATTTTTCGCACGCGTGTTCCTTTGTGCAACAGACCATACTCGTCAGAGGTTGGCCCAAACATACAGATCATGACTTCGGCAATATCCGACTCTCCGGCTGCTTTCATGGCGTGCATCAAATTCAGGGCCGCGTCGGAGCTGGGGCGGTCGGATGATCGTTGCGATCCGACTAGCACCACCGGAACGGGCAAATTCTGGCACATAAATGTAAGGGCCGCGCCTGTGTGGTGAAGGGTATCCGTTCCATGTCCGATGACAATACCATCGACTCCCTTTTCAATTTCTTTACCAATGGCTATGGCAAGGGCTTTATACTGTGTTGGCCCCATGTTTTCGCTAAACACCGCGAACACCTTTTCCGTTTCCAGGTTGCAGATGTCGGCCAACTCAGGAACAGCACCATACAATTCGCCCGGTGAAAAAGCCGGGATTACAGCACCGGTGCGGTAGTCGAGCCGGCTGGCAATGGTTCCTCCCGTACCAAAAAGTTTAACTTTAGGTAATCCGGGCGTATAAGGAAACTGTTTTTCAGGAATTTTGTAGTTGGCTTTTTTATAGCCGGTTTCCTCCATGTGGCGGATGGTTTTAACATCAATGCCGATATTGTAACCGGTAATAATTTTAACCACAATATGCTGATCGTCATCATTTTCAGATCGGGGCAGCACCGTACCTTGAAACATGCCGCGGGTAGTATCTACCCTTGTTGTTCCCCAAACCCTGACCTGGTATTTTTTAAGCACCTCGAGGGCTTCTCCCTTATAACCTTGAAATATATCGCTATCCATTATTCTTATTGACTTTAGTTTGGTTTACCCAAAAACATTTCCTTAAATCATTTTACTTAAATCGGCCAGATCCATGTTGCCGAGGGCTTGTTTACGTACCTGACCCAGAACCCAATTGCGCATCATAACGTGATCGATATCGGATTTCCCCTCTTTAAATTTTGCTGTCAGCATTGGGATTTTGCCTTCGATTTCAGAGGGCATTACTCTTTTAAAGCCAATGCTTTCGAGAATGGAATGGAAATCCATCTTGGGATGTTCAATCATTTCCTGTAACATCGCTCCAGCCAGATCAAAATGAATTTTCTGTTCTTTTAAAAAGGCGAATAGTTCAAAAATTCGGTTATAATCGAGCGGATCAGGACCATGGAAATGATTTTCAGCAAATTTAAGTCGGTGACCTAAAAATGAAGCCACATACACAGGTTTCATGTCGAGTTCCTCGACCAATCGGGTGAGCAATGGATAGAGGTTTTTCGAAAATAGATAAGTAAACACATCCTCATGAACACCCCACTTTATCAATTGTTTATACGAATCAATAACATCTTGCGGAAGGTTTTTGGCCAACCTGGTGATGTATTCATCTTCGAGCGGAATAGGAGCAGAATCGGTATCAGGGTACATGCGGTCAGCGCCGGGGAGCACCCGTTCAAAAATCGTAGTGCCGTCGGTAAGCGATTTTCGCGTTTCGGGAGGCACTCCTTCAAAAGCCATTTGACAGCGTTCTTCGATGGTCTCGAAAGCCGTTTGCATGTCGGCATCAGGTCCCCACACAATGATCTGAACATCCATTTCTGTGGCTTTCACCTGTTTTTTCAGCTCTCCCCATACTTTCTCATCAAGTACAGGTTGTAGCGCTTCACTGTGGTGCATATTTGGTTTCTCGAGACAGGCAATCACTTTTAAACGGTCTGAAATCTCGTTGGCAAACGACTGTCCGGGCTGTGTGAAAAAAGACAAAGCACCGGCAAAACCAGGCAAGTTAACTACCATCACACGCTCAGTGCCTTCGGGTAGGTTTAACTTCTTCAGCACTTTTCCGGTGACCCACTGCCGCGAGGCTTTCCAATTTTCGGGTTCAGCCACCTGGCTCTTCAGCAAGTCGCGAATTTGCAACAAAGCCCACTGTCTGAATACTTCGTTGTGGGTTAGTTCCGGAATCCATTTGGTATGTGCTACGCCCTTTATTTCGACACGTGTACCACCTTTACAGCTCACGTTTACATCCTGACGTCCTGCGCCAATACCGGTGCGCACCTTTCCCGTGCTGCGGTTCAGGAAACGAATATAATCACAAGCCTGCCTGATTTCGTCTGGGTTTTCGCAATCGGGGTAAGTAACCGTTTCGATGAGAGGCATCCCCAGGCGATCGGTTTTATACACCCTTACGTGTCCCACATCGCTGATTTCGCGACACGAATCCTCTTCGATGCTCAGCTGAATAAGGCGGATTTTTTTATGTGGCAATTCCAGTTCTCCTTCCACCCCCAGGATGGCGGTACGCTGAAATCCGGTAGGGATGCTGCCATCGAGGTATTGTTTGCGTGTGATGTGCACTTCGCCTACCACGTTAAGCTTCGACAGCAGCGATATCTCCAAAGCAATTTCAAGTGCTTCGCGGTTTATGGGAAAAGGCGGGGTGTCGTCAACCTCGTACGTACAAGCATTTTGGTTGTTTATACGGTAAACTATTTCCTTGCGTGTACGGAATTCCATCAGGGCTGTGCCGTCGTAAACACCCAGCTCACTTAAAGTTGGACGCATATGCCGGATCAATTCGGCATCGAAATCATTGTGTCGATGATAAATCCCTGCCGGACAATGGCAAAAAAGTTTCTCTTTGGTGAGCAATTGCTGATGCACTTCTAAACCTGCCATAAAACCAACACGGTCGTAAGTAGCCTGAGTAGCCTCACGACGGGGCACATAACCTACTAACTGCTTGCTGGACTCATAATTAAGCTTTGGATCGATATTCATGTTGAAACATTAAAATGTAGAATTCAAAAAAGTCCAAATGTAGCACAATTGAGCAGAAAAATGGAGGCATTTTTATTTAAAACGGTTCAAAAAAACGATTGCGGAACACACAGGGCTTCCGGCCTTAAGAAGCAACGGATTTCTGATTTAAAAAATGCAGGTCACAAACGGTGGTTTTACTACTTTTGTGAAAAATTGCCAAATCATGGGAGACCACAACTTTTTTTTAAGATTAAATGCCAAAAGTTTGAAAGCGGTCTTGTTTTTTTTGCTCATGCTGTGGTTGTTGCCGGGCGGTTTTGCTCAAAAAAAGTCGAGGGTTATCATCGAGAAAGCCGATGCATTCAAGTTTGACGAAAAAATAAACAAAGAGGTTCAAAGGCTTATCGGAAATGTGGTCATCAGGCAGGATTCTATTTTGTTTTACTGCGACAGCGCGTATTTGAACGACCAGCAAAACAACTTCGAGGCATTTAGCCATGTTCATATTAAAGTCAACGACACCGTGGATGTGTATGGCGACAGGATGCTTTACGACGGAAACACAAAAATTGCCGAGTTGTTTGGTGAGGTAAAACTCGTGGATAAAAACACTGTGCTTACTACCGACCATTTAATCTACAACAGAAATACACGAACCGCACTTTACGATAACAATGGAAAAATCGTAAATAAGGAGAACACACTGACCAGCCGAATTGGGCTCTATTTCACTGACAACCGCACCTTCCACTTCCGCGATGAGGTGGTGCTTATCAATCCCGATCAGGAAACATACTCTGACACACTGATTTACAACACCAACAACGAAACGGCTTACTTCCGAGGCCCAACGGTTATCCGCAGCGAAGAAAATATTGTGTATTGCGAAAACGGGTGGTACGACACAAAAAACAACCTGTCGAAACTTACCGAGCGCCCACGCATCAGCAACATGGAGCAAATTATTGTTGCCGACAGCCTCGACTACGACAACGCAACCTATACCGGCATTGCCTATGGCAGAGTGGAAGTGTCTGACACCGTGCATAACCTGATAATCAGGGGAAACTATGGCGAATTCTGGGACGAAAAAGGAAAAGCCTTTATTACCGACAGCGTGGTGGCCATTGCCTACGATAAAAACGACTCACTTTTTATCCATGCTGACACTTTTTGGGTGTATTTCGACAAGGAGCGTGAGGCCAAAAAAATGAGTGCCTACTATGGGGTTCGCTTCTTTCGCCGCGACTTACAGGGAAAGTGCGACTCGCTGAATTACAGCATGAGCGATTCCACCATTTATTTGTACAACGAACCGGTGTTGTGGTCAGGGAAAAACCAACTTACCGCCGACTCCATCAGCATAGCCATCGTAAACAGTCAGGTCGACTCGTTGGTGATGTACAACAGCGCCTTTATCATTTCGCGCGACACCACCGACACCTTTAACCAGATTAAAGGCAAAACCATGATAGCCTATTTTAAAAACAATGAATTGTCGTCGATTAACGTGAATGGAAATGCCCAAAC
>DJVY01000123.1 GCA_002440885.1 Bacteroidales bacterium UBA6244 | reverse complement strand
ACCATGCAGGTAGTTTCGTCCATCACCACCATACCTCCCGAACCCATGATGGCTCCGGTAGCGTTTACGGAGTCGTAATCCACTTTGGTGTCGATAAGCGATTCCGGGATACAGCCACCACTAGGGCCTCCCAGCTGAACAGCCTTAAACTTTTTATCGTTTTGAATGCCGCCACCCAGATCGAAGATGATTTCGCGAATGCTAACCCCCATGGGCACTTCCACGAGTCCGCCATGTTTAATTTTCCCAGTAAGTGCGAACACTTTGGTTCCTTTACTTTTCTCCGTACCATATTTATTATACGCTTCCGGACCGTTGAGCAGGATGTAGGGGATATTGGCAAAAGTTTCAACATTGTTGATGTTGGTAGGTTTATTAAAAAGCCCTTTCTCGGCAGGAAACGGAGGCCGTTTCCGGGGCATTCCCCGTTCACCCTCCACCGAGGCAATGAGGGCGGTTTCTTCGCCACAAACAAAAGCGCCTGCTCCTTCTTTTACATAAATATCCAGGTTAAACCCTTCTAATCCCATGATATTTTTTCCAAGGTATCCTTTTTCACGGGCTTGTTTCAGGGCAATGTTTAACCGCTTTATCGCGAGCGGATATTCTGCCCGGCAATAGATTACACCGCCGGTAGCTTTCATGGCGTAAGCCCCGATAATCATTCCCTCGATAACGGCATGGGGATCGCCCTCGAGAAGTGACCTGTCCATAAATGCACCGGGATCGCCTTCATCGGCATTGCAAATAATAAATTTTTCATCGCTATGGCTGTTGTGGGCAAATTTCCACTTTAACCCGGTAGGAAAACCACCACCACCACGTCCGCGGATGCCTGAGTCCATTACTGTTTGAATGACCTCCATGGGGGCCATGTGTTCATCGGCAATTTTACGGATGGCTTGGTAGGCCTTGCGCTCTTCGGCTTCTTCGATAGACTCCGGATCGATGAACCCGCAATTGCGGAGGGCGATCTTTATCTGTCCGGCGAAATATTTTTCCTCCTTGCCATGCATCACGTCAGAGTCGACCACGTAGTCGGCCACCACCTGACCGTTGTTGATGTGTTTTTCGATGAGCTCATCAAGCTTCTTTTCATCGATATCACCATAAAGATAGCGACCTGTATCATCAACAATTTCAACCAAAGGTTCTCTGAAACACATGCCGATACAACTGGTTTGCTTTAGTTCGGCCTCAAGTGTTCCGGCAGCAATAAGCGACTGGGCTTTGGCATACACCTTGCCTGCTCCGGCAGCAATGCCGCAACTTCCCATTCCCACTATGATCTTTTTTTCCATGCGAAATATTTATTTTTTTTGGATACATGCCCGCCTTCCGGCAAACATGAAATGGCCACAATCAACTGAAACTATTGTCTGTGCAGGTGAGGTCATGGCGATTTCAACTGTAATTGGTTATCATTTTTTTATTCATTTGGCACTGTAGCTGTATTAAAGTGCTTCTTTACGCCGGATGTCTTTGATAACGCGAGCAGCTTTTTTAGCATTCAGGCTACCAAAGGTTTCATCTCCAATCATCATTACCGGAGCCAGCGAGCAACATCCCAAACAAGCCACCGACTCGAGGGTAAAGAGATTGTCTTCAGTGGTATGACCATCTTTTATCCCCAGCTCCTTTTCGAGGGCATCGGTAATTTTTGAAGCACTCTGCACATGACATGCCGTGCCATGACATACTTTAATGATGTGTTTCCCAACAGGACTTAGCCTGAACTGAGCGTAAAAAGTGGCCACGCCATACATATCGCTGAGTCGAAGCCCCATGTCCTCATTTAACTTTTGAAAGGCTAGCTTGGGGATATACCCGTAAATCCCCTGAACACCTTGCAAAACCGGTATCAGATTGCCTTTTTTATCCCTGTATTTTTCAACAAGCGGATTGATAAGCGAGAGGTCAACTTCAGGCATTTCGGCAGTTTGATTGCTGACTTTTTTCCTGGCAATTCTCATATATTGTGAGTTTTATATTTAAGAATGCGGAAAATTAGTAAATGATAAAACACGCCACTTACCTGCCCTAAAATTTATACTAAGTCTGAATAATGATAGCCTGGTAAATTTACCAAACGACAGCTCCGGGCTTGACGAACTAATATACCGAGTTGCTTGTTTTACACAGAGATACAGCTTTGATGACGAAAGAAATCAAGGGCGGGTTATGGTATTTTAAAAGGCCAAAATTATTATTTCACTCCAAATGCCGCACTTCGTCGCGTTATTCGGTGGTGATCAGATAAATGCGGTTTCTTCCATCCATTTTTACACTCAGCGGCGTGCTAAAACGCACATGATTGAAAAAATTTCCTTTGGACACAACTTGTTGGTTTTCGAGCTTTTCGTATTGGATGTAATTGCGGGATATTTCGGGTTGCACGCTAAAATAGCCAACATTCATGCTGGTTACATTATGGAAAAAGTGTGAGCCCGACGAAGCATCCAGCGGAAAATCATCGAAGCTGGTCTCCACAATTACCCTGGCATTCGATATCATGTGCCATTTAACAGGAATTCCGATCCACCGATCGCGGGTACCCCATCGTCCGGGACCAATGAGCACGTATTTTCTTTGTTCATCTACCATTTGCTGATTCATTTGTTCGATTTCGAGGGCCATTTCCAGCGTTTTCGACTTATCGAACCGGCTCATGTCGGCATAAATTACATCCGTAATTTCGTCCATGAGGCCATTGCCCATGCCGTGATCGGAATACAGCAGGATAGAATCCTGACGAATGGCGTCCATATCGATATTACACTGCATATCGCTCGAGATCATCGGCTTAATTTGCAGTATATAAAAGGAAGCCCTCCCCTGCTGGTCTTTTTTTAGATCGACGGCATACTCAATTTCAACCGCTGTCCCCATGGCCTCTTTACCCAAGGCCAGCACCATTTCGATGGTTTTAGCAAAAGGTATGTAGTTGTGCTTAAGTATGTTTGCAAAATTAATGATGCGAGGTCCGGCTTTCGACAAGCCCGGATACATGGTGTCGCTGTCGGGGTTGTACACCGAAGCGCAATGTTTTAAAGTTCCGAGATGTTCGGCGATGTCGATATCCAATTCGGCTAGGCCGGCCATTTCTCCTTCAAGCAGATCAGGTTCCTTTTTCTGTAAATCCACGGCATAAAAGCTGACCTGCGAATTTCGGAATTGGTCTTTGGCTGAGTCGATTTCAGTGCCCGGATACCGGGGTGAAAACCGATAGGCTTTGTTGCCATCCACCACATAACGCCCGAGTCCTACGGCGGCCAGGGCAAAACCCTCATCAGGTTTCATGTGGGCAAAGGGATAAAAATTATACGATTGAGCCACGCCACTCAGGTGAGGGTAATAGTATTTTCCGAAGTGATTGCCCACAACCTCCTGAATTACAACGGCCATTTTCTCATCCTCTATTTTGTAATCAATGGCTTTCACGTAGCCCCTGGCGTTGTTGCTGTAAACGCTGGCATACACCAGTTTAACCGCATCAGCAACTTGTTTGAGCCGGACATTTAAGTCCGGGTGGTTGTTGGGCAGGAGGTAAGTTTCAAATACACCGGCAAAAGGTTGGGTAAGCGAATCCTCGAAAAGACCGGAAGAGCGCACAGCAATGGGCTTTGAGATGGGCAACAGCAGGCTTTCGAGTTTTGTCATGAGTGCCGGCGATAGTTCGCCCTTTACAAAGCTTTCGCGCAGTGCTTCAAAACCCTGATCGGCAAAGACCTCTGCTTCGAGGCGGTTGTTTTTTATAAACAGCTCAAATTCGCGTGTACCGATAACGAAGGTTTTCGGGGTACGAACACGGATGTTGGGAACATGGTAGTTAAAATCGTATTTGTGGATAAGTGCATCGATAAAGGCCAGTCCACGCCCTTTGCCCCCCAGCGAACCTTCGGCCAGCGTATACACGTTCTCTTCGGTGACTTCCATTCCGGGTTCGTAGGGAATAACATTGCCTGAGGATTGCTCGTTTCGGTATTCTTTCAACATCTGGAGCAAATCGCGCCTGAGGTCGGCGGCATTTTTAAAATCGGCTACTTTTTTTAAGTTGATCACGCTGGCGGCCTTAATTTCACCGCGCGCCATGATCCACATCGAAAAATGGTCGCGGCTGGCATGGTAAATCAGCGATTCGTCGGGGATTATTTTCAGGTATTTTTCAAACTCTTTCATGTTGGAGGCGCGTGCGATGGTTTGGTTATGAGCATCTTTGAACTCAAAATCGCCAAAGCCAAGGTAGTAAGTGATGAATCTTTCAAAATCCTGGTACAAGCTCTCCGATTGTTTATGGACAAAAAGTGCATTAGATTGTGTTGCTACTTTTTCGTGCGACTCGTTTGACGATTGAATAATTGCCGGCAGATTCCTGAGTTTTTCGCGGGTATAATTCAGCAAACGGATTCCGGCCTGGTCGTCAGAAACGCCTTCACGGTTGAATTTAACATCGGTAATCAAACACAGCATATAATCCTGATAGCGATCGATAACCGCGAGGGCTTCTTCGTAATCGGAGGCCAGCAGAATTTTTGGTCGCGCCCTCATGCGCAACACTTTGTATAATTCATCGGTGCTTACATCATCAATAATGCGTTTTGTCTGTTCCATCAACACCTTATACAGAAAACTCAGGTAACGGGAGTAGTATTCAGGCGAATCTTCAACGAGCAAAATCACCCTGACCTGCCCGAGCTCGGTATCGTTTTCAACATTCAGGCGATCCTCGAGCATTTTGATCATGGCAAAGAAAATATTGGCATCGCCATTCCACACGAAAAGTTTATCGATAAATGGGATCTTATCGTGCATGTTGGAATAATGCGCCACATCGCTGCTGTTGTTGAGCAACAAGAAAACCGGGATGAAGGGATAATGAAGGTTAATTTCCTGACTTACAATCAGTGGAAGCTGTTTGTCGACGCCCACCATGTAAATAATAAGATCGAAATGTTTGTATTTTAGGGTATTTAGCGCCTGTTCGAGGGAAGTAACACCGGTTATGCGCGGAAAAGTAGTGAGGTTCAAATGCCCGTATTGCCCGAGCATGTGTTCGGTAAACCGCCCTTCACGCTCAATGGCATAAGCATCGTATAAACTCGAGATAAGCAAAATTTCGGCCACTTTATAGGGCATGAGGTCGTGGTAGATGTCGCGGTTAAAGGTGTTGGCATTCAAGAATCGTTGCAGAAAGCTACTTGACAGCACGCCGTTTGACTGGCCATTGCTTCTGCGCGTTGGTTTTTGAATTGATATATCAGACGATTCCATGGCGTTAAGGTATAACAATAGGTTGCGAAGCAGGCTGTCGAGCAGAAAATTCTGCTCCAGAGGCATCAGTGCCAGATCCTGGTTTTGGTTATTCCCCATGCACAGCTGAATAAAACCCGTGTTGCCGGCGTGGGTGGTGAAATGATGCTGCTGACACACCACCTCGTTGGAGAAGTCCCGTGAGCTAAAAAGCTCATCGTTGTACATAAATTTCAGCCCTACAGGGACTTGAAGCATCTGACTTACATCGATGGTCTGAACTATTTCTTCAAAAGTGTGGTGAATTGATTTTTTTTGCCGAAGGATTTTATCAACTTTTTTGATGATTTCGAGCAGGCTGATATAGCGAAAGTTCTGGCTTATTGACATCAGGATTTCATTATTTCCCCACAAAGGTAAACGGATTTCCGAAAAACCAAGCCCGCGAACATTGATTTGATCAATTTTCTTCTCTTCAAATTTTCTC
Source organism: Bacteroidales bacterium UBA6244 (assembly GCA_002440885.1). Lineage (GTDB taxonomy): Bacteria > Bacteroidota > Bacteroidia > Bacteroidales > F082 > UBA6244. The sequence goes on along the minus strand of DJVY01000123.1, from coordinate 8,439 downwards.
TCTCAAATTTTATTTACTTTTATCGCCCAACGAAATCAGAGTGATGTATGAGGCAGAGGCTGATTCTTTCTGCATGGCTTTTTCTAATATACGGGATGCTGTGGTCGCAGGACACGGATAGCTATCATGCTTTCAGTCTGCGCCACGACAACGACATCAATTTTTCGACAGACTGCTACTTTACCTCAGGCGTTGAGCTCAGATGGTACGCCCCGGTTCTAAGTCGCTCACCATTGACCCGATTACTTCTTCCTTCGCCGTCTGATGCCCACAACTACCACGCCCTTTCCATCACACACCACATGTACACCCCCAAGGAAATATTCACGCCCGATGTAGTGCCAAACGATCATCCCTATTCGGCTTATATTCTTCTCGGAGAAATCAAAGAATCTTATGACCAGGCAAAAAAAGTCAGGAAAACATCGTCCATACAGGTTGGACTCATCGGTCCATGGGCAGGAGGAATGGAGATACAGACTTTGCTGCACAACAACATTTCCATCGCCGATGCAGCAGAAGGATGGCCCAATCAAATTCAAAACGACCTGCTTTTACAGTACCGGATTCAGTTTGAGAACGGCCTGTATTCAACAAAACATCTGGAGCTGATTTCAAACCTCCAGGCCGGGATTGGATTGCCGCAAACACAGGCCATTGCCGGACTGCGTTTGCGCACCGGATGGTTCACCGACTTTTTTCTTGGTCCTGAAACGTTGGGGTTGAAAAAGTGGCAGTTTTACGGATTTCTGTCGGGGAACATGCACCTGGTAGCTTACAATGCCGTACTGCAGGGAGGACTTTTCAACCCGAACAACAAACACGTAATCAAGCATATAAATTGGATTTACTGGCATTTGCAATATGGTCTGACACTGGTTCACAAGAAATTCAGCGTCAGATACAGCGTTAATGTCAACTCTCCCGGTTTTGCCAATGCCTTGTGGCACCATTGGTCGGAAATTACCATTACGGCGGCATTTTAAAATCAGCTGTTTAAAATGATTTTATATTAATGACACAGGAGGCTCATCCGGCGAACATTTCGTAATTTCGCTACCTCAGTCAGCAAAAGGATTATGATAAGAATGGCTTTAGTAGATGAACATCCTGTGGTGTGCGACGCCATCAAGGCGTTGTTGGCTGATGTTGAAGACATTGAGCTTACCTACACCGCCCACACGGTGGAAGACATGATCAGAAAAAACAACGAGGAACATGTGCACATCGGATTGCTGGTGTACTATCGGCCTGACCTGAAAGATACGGAAGACGTTAAAATGCTGACTCAACGTTTTCCGAAAATAAAAGTGTTGATTTTATCGATGTACAATGATGAGACTTTTATTTTACGCATGATCAAGGCCGGAGCCAAAGGCCATCTGGCACGCGATACCAACCGATCAGAAATGCTGGAAGCCATTTATACGTTACGAAACGGGTTTGAATATTACGCCAAGACGATTACCAATATACTTTTAGCCAGTTACTTAAGCGATAAGGACATCGACCATTCGGAGAAAGAAAACCGACAAAAAGATTTATCCGATCGCGAAATGGAAGTGTTAAAGCTGTTTGCTGAAGGCCTTTCGAACCGCTGCATTGCCGAAAAATTATTCATCAGTGTAAGAACGGTTGAAACCCATAAAACCAACATCATGAAAAAAATCAACCTGAAAACTACGGTTGATCTGGTGAAATTCGCTATAAAAAACAACATCATCGAGTTGGAGTGATGAGAGGGTTGAGGATATTCGTAAGCCCGAACCCCATTAATACGTATTCAATTTCTTCCAGATTATATCTTTTAGCTGCATGATACCCTGGTTGGTCACCGATGAGATAAAAATTACCGGTAAGTCTTTGGGCAGGTCGGGTTTTATTTCGGCCATGAGTTCATCATCCAGCATATCCGATTTGGAAATGGCCAGTACACGTTGTTTGTCGAGTAATTCGGGGTTGTACTGTTGCAATTCGTTCAGCAGAACCAAATATTGTTTTGTAATATCATCGGCATCGGCAGGAACCAGAAAAAGCAGCAGTGAATTTCGCTCGATATGTCGTAAAAACCGGAGGCCAAGGCCCTTTCCTTCCGATGCTCCTTCTATAATCCCAGGAATATCAGCCATTACAAAAGACTGTTGGTCGCGGTAGGCCACGATGCCGAGGTTGGGCACAAGGGTAGTGAAGGGATAATCGGCAATTTCGGGACGCGCTGCTGACAGAACCGACAAAAGGGTCGATTTTCCGGCATTGGGAAAGCCCACCAAGCCTACATCGGCCAGGATTTTCAACTCAAATACAATGGCGGCTTCCATTCCTTCTTCACCGGGTTGCGCAAATTTTGGGGCTTGGTTGGTGGCTGATTTAAAGTTCACATTACCCAGGCCTCCCCGGCCGCCGGGCAGGAGCACAACGGATTCCCCATCGTGGGTAATTTCGCCCAGCACCTCACCAGTTTCGTTGTTTCGTGCAATAGTACCCAAAGGAACCTGGATAATGACGTTGTCAGAACTTGCTCCGGTGCGTTGCTGCGCTCCTCCATTGCCACCATTGGCGGCATGCAGATGTCGGGTATAGCGCAAGTGCAACAAGGTCCACATCTGTGCATTGCCCACCATCACCACATCGCCACCTTTTCCTCCATCGCCGCCATCAGGACCACCAAAAGGAATAAATTTCTCGCGCCTGAAGTGAACCGAACCCCCGCCTCCATTGCCTGAGCGACAAAAGATACGAACGTAATCAACAAAATTTGAGGAAGCCATGACTTATTCTGATTTTAAATATACACATTCTATTTTGCAAAAGTGTAAAATATACCAACATGGGGCACATTTAAGCACCACGAATCCCAATATATTTGAGATTAGTTTTCGCGATCAGCAGTTTGGTCTTGAAACAAGCCTAAAAAATCTTACTTTTGCAAGCTGATCTGGTGGGTTTTTGGTGCAATTTCAAGAACCGGAAGATTGACCGGAAACAGATTATAAAATTCAAAAAGTATGCAAAAAGGTAAGCCGATAATCGACAGAGATAAAAAAATCAGGGTAGGCATCACACACGGCGACATGAACGGAATCAGCTATGAAGTCATCGTGAAAGCACTGTCCGACAACAGAATGCTCGACATGTTCACTCCCGTTATTTACGGACTTTCGCGTGTGTTGTCGTACAACAGGAAAAACCTGAATGCCAACGATTTTAACTACAACACCATTAGAGATGCTGCTTACCTAAAAAGCCGCAAGATAAATCTGGTCAACCTGTCGGAGAATGAAATAAAAATTGAGTTCGGACAATCGGTCGAAAGAGCCGGGCATTTTGCCCATGAAGCCCTTAAATACGCGGTAAACGATTTGAAAACAGAGAAAATTGATGTGGTGGTAACGGCTCCCATTTCGAAGGAAAATATCCAGTCGGATACCTTTAACTTTCCGGGTCATACCGAGTTTTTCGCCAGCCAGTTTGAAAGCCCCGACTACTTAATGCTCATGGTTTCGGGCGCATTGCGTGTTGGCACCATCACAGGGCATATTCCGTTAAAAAGTGTTTCAGAAAAGCTGACCAAAGAATTGATATTGCATAAAATAAACGTGCTCAACAATTCACTCATTCGCGATTTTGGTGTTCAGAAACCCAAGATTGCTTTGCTGGGACTAAACCCCCACGCCGGCGAAAACGGTCAAATTGGCCATGAAGAAGAGCAGATTATCATTCCGGCGATCAACCAGGCTAAGAAAGACGGCTTGTTGGCTTTTGGCCCGTTTCCGGCCGATGGCTTTTTTGCAGGCGATTACCGAAAGTTTGACGGCATCCTGGCCATGTACCATGATCAGGGGCTTATTCCATTTAAAACGCTGGCTTTTAATCAGGGAGTTAATTTTACCGCAGGACTTCCCATCGTGCGCACCTCACCGGCTCATGGAACAGCTTACGACATCGCAGGCAAGGGGTTGGCCTCCGAAGAACCATTGCGCAATGCCATTTATCTGGCCATTGACATTTTTAACAACCGCTTACAGTACGACGAAACCACGGCAAACCCGCTTCCGTTTGGTTTGCTGCGCGACAACGGAAAACACAAAGAAGACAATTCCGAAATCGCCGATCTGTTGGATTAGTCCTCTGTATAAATTTCCTTTTATAACCAAACATCGCTTGCATGCAACATAAACAATACTCCGGCAGTGAACTTGTAAAAATATTTCAGGGACAGCTGCATAGCCCGAATCCGGAGGATGTTGTTGTTTATGATATCCTTATCGATAGCCGCAAACTGATTTCCCCTGAAGGAGCTTTGTTTTTTGCACTGGCCAGCAAACGTAACGATGGCCATCACTATATCGGCAGTCTTTATAAAAAGGGAGTCCGCTATTTTGTTGTGACCCGCCTTACCGATGAGACAACCAAATTTCCGGAAGCCTCGTTTTTTGTTGTTAACTCCACTTTAACAGCTTTGCAGCGTCTTACGGCAGAGCACCGGAAGCATCATCCGATCCCGGTTATCGGCATTACCGGAAGCAATGGAAAGACCATTGTGAAAGAATGGCTCTACCAGTTGCTCCACGACGATAAAAAAATCATCAGGAGTCCGAAAAGTTACAACTCCCAGATTGGTGTTCCGCTGTCGGTTTGGCAAATGAGCAGCCAGCATGAGTTGGGTATTTTTGAGGCCGGCATCTCCGAACCTGAAGAGATGCAGTTCCTTCAACCTATTATCCAGCCTACAATTGGCGTATTTACCAACCTGGGGCCTGCCCACGATGAAAATTTTATCAACCACGCCCAAAAAACGGGAGAGAAACTAAAGCTCTTTACACGGGTCGATACGCTGATATACAGATCCGATCACAAAGAAATTCATGGCGCGGTAATAAGATCGGGCATCCTCGAGAAAATTAAGGCTTTTACCTGGGGTAAAGATGAGGACTGCACTTTGGTCATTAAAGGCATTCGTCATCAGGAAAAATCGACGGCGGTTGAAGCCAGATATAAAGGAGAGCTATTAAACATTACCATCCCTTTTACTGATGAGGCTTCCATCGAAAACGCTATCCATTGCTGGGCCACAATGTTGCATCTGGGTTACCAAACTGAGGTTATTAACGCCCGCATGCAGTTGCTCACACCGGTAGCCATGCGACTGGAGCTCAAGGAAGGGATAAACAACAGCACCATCATCAACGATGCGTACAACTCTGATTTCAATTCACTTGCCATAGCGCTGGACTTCCTGAACCAACAAAACCAGCACAAACAGAAAACAGTTATCCTGAGCGACATCCTGCAAAGTGGCCAAAACGAGGTTGACCTATATAGTCATGTGGCGAGTTTACTCAAGGAAAAAAATATCCATCAACTCATTGGCATTGGCAAAGCCATCAGCCGGCAAGCCGACAAATTTGAGCGTGGTTCGCTTTTCTTTGATAGTACTGAAGATCTTATCCGGAATTTTTCGTTTGCAAGTTTGTCGGGACGCACTATCCTCCTCAAGGGAGCGCGGGTGTTTGAATTTGAAGAGCTTAGCCGGATTCTGCAACAAAAAGCCCATGAAACTGTACTCGAGATTAACCTGAACGCCTTGATAAACAACCTGAATAAGTTTCGGGCGAAAGTCAGCCCGGGGACACAGATCATGGCTATGGTGAAGGCCTTTTCGTATGGAAGCGGGAGTTTTGAAATTGCCAATGTGTTGCAGTACCATCAGGTTGATTATTTGGCCGTGGCTTACGCCGACGAAGGTGTCGAGCTCCGCAAAGCCGGCATCGAGTTGCCCATATTGGTTATGAGTCCAGAAGAACATGCCATGGATGCGATGATAAGGCATCAGCTTGAGCCGGAAATTTTTAATTTCCGTACCCTGCGACTGCTCGAAAAAGCAATAAAAAGGAATGTGTTGCCACAAAACAAGCCGGTAAAAATTCACCTGAAAGTAAACACAGGCATGCACCGCCTCGGCTTCGATGCCGAAGACCTGGAGGCTGTGATTGCGATGATCAGGAAAAATCCGTACCTGTATCTACAGTCTGTTTTTTCGCATCTGGCTGCCAGCGACAGGCCTGAATTTGACGACTTTACACAAGAACAGATCAGCAGGATGTATGCCATAAAGGAACTGATAACGCGTCATTTCAGTCACAAAGTATTGTTTCATCTGGCCAACTCTTCCGGAATCAGCCGTTTTCCTGCCTCTCATATGGACATGGTCAGGTTGGGCATTGGCATGTATGGCGTGGGCGATCCGGCCATGCAACTCGATCATGCCATCCGGCTTAAATCGGTGCTGGTGCAGATTCGTCAGGTAAAAAAAGGCGAAAGTGTTGGTTACAACCGAAGTTGGGTGGCCGAAAAGGACAGTCCGGTGGGGATAGTAAGCATTGGTTATGCCGACGGACTTCTGCGCGCGCTGGGAAACCAAAGGTCGTTTCTGTACATCGACAACCAACCTGTGCCCATCATTGGTGACATTTGCATGGACATGTGCATGGTAGACCTAACCGGTATAGAAGCCAAAGAAAACGATGACGTGATCGTTTTTAACGAAGAACATACAGTTTCATCGCTGGCGCATCAAGCCAAAACAATACCCTACGAGATACTGAGCCGGATATCAAGACGCGTGAAGAGAATTTATTACCATGAATAGGGGGAGAATTTAAATCACTTTCCTGCTTTTTTCCTGTCGATTACGTATTTTGCATCCAGACTTAACATCGAATCCACATCGATGTTTTTGTCAGCGGCTTTCTTGATTACAAGATTCATCCACAGACTATCTGCGCGGATAATACGCTTCATTTCTTCAACTTCCAACCAATAGCTCATCCGGTTTTTGCTTTCTAAATCCGGATTGGTATATGAATTGAAAGCCTGTTCAATAAAACCCCATCCTAAACCCGGAAGGGTTGCTTCGGTGGCCATGATAATGATTACATCGTGTTTATTAATCTCTTCAATCAGGTTGATTTGATCTGTTGAAAGTGGTTCTTTAAAACTATCCGGATAAATTTGTTTGTTGTAAAACCAAAAATGATCATTAGAAAACACTTTGGAAAAGCCCATATTGAATATTCCCCAATAAAAGCTATCTGAAATTACTAAAACAGAAGGCTTTACTTTTCCTGAATCTGACTCAAACTTAATTTTCGGATAAGCCATATCAAAAGATTTCAGGCGAAATAAGATATTCATTCCATCAGCAATGTCATAGTCAGTGTCGAGTGGTTGGCTCAGGGTAATTTCATCCCAATAAATATCCGGCATATCAATTTGTCGTGCATTTTCAATATATTTTATGAGCGAGTCAGCTACCCGAGACATGCCGTAATGACTCCAGTGAATGCCATATTGGGGATAAAGTGGATAGGGCGATTTCAATTTGTTGTCAATGAAATAGCTATTGAAATCGATAAAATCCAATCCGTTTTTTCGCGCCAATGCGATATGGGAAGAATAATTTGTAGAGTCAGCCGGAATAGCATATTCATCCGGGAAATACTCAGGATAAAAGGAACCTTTTCCTGCGGCAAAAACAACAACCAACTGCTTGTTGAGCGTGGCAAGCGTATCCTGAATCATTTTCAATCGCTCAATACGTCGGCGAATGCTATCGGAGCCAATGTAGTCAAGACCGCCATAGGCTTTCAGGTAATTTTTTTCGTACAAGTAATTTTTTTTGCCTATGATAACCCCGTTGGCTTTGGCTTTCCTGAAAAAGCTAAAAGCAATTTGATTATTGATTCGAACAAAAACACTTCTGAATCCAAAAGTTTCATTCAGGTATTCCTCTTCAATAGGCTGATAATCACCCGAGAACCATGAATCTACAGTAAGTTTGGCCTTTGTTGGGGTTTTAATAGCTCCCTTTAGAGGAGTTAAATCAACTATTTGTGTCACCTGTTGAATGGCGGGCATCATTAAAAATACCGCGATAAGCAGAAACAAAGAGTACCGTATATATTTTGACCTTGTATTCATGCTAGAATCTAAAATAGATGAATGGATTAAAGCCCGAGGCCGTGATGGAACTTACCGAAAGAATCAACAGAAATATACACAACATGGCCACGCTGATATGGCGGACGTCGACATAAGGTTTAAAGTAAACTAAGTCCTGTATACGTTGCCCCCATTTAAAGTAAGTGAAAAAGGCAAAGAACACAGCAATGACCAGAAAAGTAAAGAACTCTCCTGAGATTTCAGGATGAACGTGAAAATCAAATGCAAACATTCTGGACAAAAACAGTAGCGCATCGGTTTCGGTTTCTATCCGGAAAAATACCCAGCCAATCATTACGATAAAAAAAGTAATAATCATGCTGGGGAATTTCCCGATGGCACTGTAAACTTTAAACAGAAATCCCCGCTCCAGTACCAGAAAAATACCATGATAAGCGCCCCAGATCACAAAATTCCACGAAGCGCCATGCCATAAAC
>DJVY01000028.1 GCA_002440885.1 Bacteroidales bacterium UBA6244 | reverse complement strand
TCTTCATTCTCAAGGTAGATATCTAACGCCAACGATAAAAACAATTTCGTACTCACAAAATCATAACTGTAATATGAATTTAATCCTTTGTTCAAGTTGATTCCGCCAATTGATTTATGTCGTTCGCCTCGCAGCTTTTTGTGGTAGTTTTCGGAGATATTGTAGTAGGTGATGGCTTCGGTGGTTTTGCCAACTGTAGTCGCCATTAACCCATAGTTATAGTAAAACATGGCGGTCATCAGGCTGTCTGATCCTGTGAGCAAAGTGTCCTGGATAATATGATAGGATTGCTGAAAGTTAGAGTAGGCTTCATCGTACCGGCCCAATATCGCTTTGATAATGCCTTTGTTGAGGTGTACATCGAAAAGGTCGCGGTGGTGTTTGTGGTAATTTGTAAGGTAGATTAGGGCTGTGTTAAAACAAACAAGTGCGCTATCGAAGTTGTTGAGCCGCATAAAGGTGATGCCTTTGTAGTTGTAGCTTTGGGCTAAAAGCGAACTGTCAATGGGATTTTGATTTAGCTTGTATTTTATGCTTTTCGCGAAAGCCGCCAAAGCCTCCTTGTACATTTGCTCACTATCAAGGAGTTTACCTTTGCGGTGATACAGAGCTGCCAATAAAGTGGTGTCGGTAATTTTGTTTTCATCTGCCAGTGCAATGGCCAAATACAACAAATGATTGGTCGGATTCCTCCCGGATGAAACCAATGAATCATGCTCGTGCAGGTAAGTTTCTGCCAGAAGATTAAAGTCACCGGTGATGACCGGTGCATTGTTGTTTTTGTCCTGAAGTTGTTGGTTGGTTAACTTAAAGTGAGCACTGTTCTTGGCCATAGTTGTGGAAACACAAACGGTAACCACAAGCAAGACAGGAAACAAATGTTTAATCCAAGTGATAAATCCAATTCTCACGGGCTTCGAAACTGCTATAATCCTTAATCCTTCTCTTATCGGGTCACAAAAATAGCAATCTTGGGGTGATTTCAAACTGATTGGTGCATTAATTCCATTATAAATTGCATTAAGGGTCTGGCAGTGGGATTATGTTTCTGCCAAATTGGTGAAATGTTTCTTTTTGTCTAATTGAATAGCCACCAATCCTTACTGTTATTTAGAAAATGCTGTGTATGCCGGAATATCAGTGAACGAAAGATTGTTTAATGCTTTTTTTGTGCTAAAAGGCAAAACACTGAAATGATTGAAGATACAAGGAATCGCAAAAAAAAGGAGGTCAAAACGAATTGACCTCCTTTTTTCGAATAGCCGCCCGACTATTCAGATTTATAAAAACGACCAGAGGCAACAACAGTGTCGGTGTTGTTCGATTTCACCAGGTAGGTATAAATGCCTGATTTGAGCTGTCCTACATTCAATTGGGCAGATTGAGAATAAAGCGTTGAGCTGCTGTAGTTTTCAATTTTGACGGTCTGTCCAACGGCATTGATGATATGTACTTCAAGGTTTGAATCTGTTGTTGGTTCAAACCGGATTTCCATATTGTCGCGAACCGGGTTCGGGAACACTCCGGTGTTGGTTTGAACGCCTGAGGCTGCTATTTTTATAGCCGGCAGACGAATTTCTGTTTCAACAGCTATGCCTTGAGCATCCAGTATCATACCCTGTTCTTCAAGTTCGAAGCTGCCTGTGGCCTGGTTCGTGTTTCCAATTCGCGCGCTTACCTCTAAGGTGCACAGGAGGTCGCCGTAGAAATGTGCTCCGGCTCTTTCCGACTCGTCCATCCAGATTATGCTGATTTGGTTTTCGGTGATGGCATAATTCAAGTTGCCATCAGGTCCTTGAACATTGTTTATTGTCACCAGATCAGCAGGGTAGGAGATGGTAATGCTAAATCCTGACATCAGTTCGCTGTAATTTGAATTTATTGGAATGGATAGGGTTTCGGTGTTCAGTTGCACGTGCTCCCCTTCCAATCCGGTAATCAAAGCGAGTGACCTTCCTGACGGAAGCCATATGCCTTCAACATCGCCTGATCCGGTTGCCCATACATTGGCGGTATCGGCTATTCCAATGGTTCTCGCTGAGGTAAATTCGAGCTGTACGGGTTCAAATTGCCATTCGCCAACAGGGAAGGGCTGACCCTGAAGAAGATAATTAATCAGAACGATGAAATAATCGCTCCAGGTGATGGTGCCGCTTCCATTTACATCGGCTGCGGCGAACTCGTAATCAGTAAAATCGTATAATCCAAACAAATGCATCATAATAAGGAAGGCATCTTGCAGGGTCACCTCGCCCGGGTCGAGCGTTGTTCCTATCGACAAGTAGTAGCTACCATCGGGAATGCTGTCGAAAGCATATTCTCCGTAGTCGTTGGTGATGGTTGATTGAATAAGGTTATTGTTCATATCAAGCAAGTGCATGCTAACCTCCGGCATGGGGAACGCAGGGTCATCATGGTAATTAACGGTTCCTACAAGTTGGTTTTGAGCGAAAATTGTCCCAAACCAAAAAAGAACCAAGAGAAATGTTGTTGTTTTAACGATCGTTTTTTTCATGGCTTTTAAATTAAATGATTAAAAAGTTACTGCCTTATATTATATAGTGTGCAATTCGATCGAGAAATTCTACCATTTTTTTGAAAAAAAGTTCTTTTTTTTTCATTTTTTTTTCAAATGAGCCAAAAAAGGCCTGTTTTTAGGATAATTTTGCCGCTTTCAAATGAAAAATATGGAGTGGCACTAAAAATATAGGCTGTAAATAGTAAATTGAAAATGAAAAGAGAAAGAATACTAAAAAGTACATCCGTTTGGTTGCTGACCGGAATCGTTTTCCTAAGCTTACAGTTAAAAAGTCAGGAAGGATATCGTGTCAACCTAAAAGTAACAGGAAATGCTGACTCCATGTTGTTAATTACGAGCTACTATGGGAGTAAAATAAAAATCACAGATACGGCCAGCCGACAACCTGACGGCAGTTTTTTGATGGAGGGAAAAAATCATCTGCCAGGTGGGATATACATGGCAGTAACTCCTGCCAAATCAAAGCTTTTTGAGTTTGTTGTCGGCGAACAGCAAAATTTTACCTTACAGACCGATACGGCAGATTACGCAAAAAACATGGTTGTTGAAGGATCAGAAGAAAACAGGGTTTTTTATGAATACCTGTTGTACAACGAATCAATTTATCAGAAAAACAGAGACTTAAGTGAAGACCTTAAACATGAAACCGATTCTTTGATAATTAAGAAGTTGCGTTCGGAGATGGATTCTCTCAACACACGTTCCATTGATTATAAACTGACTATAATCGACCAATACCCCGACCTTTTTGTCTCGCGTTTGTTTAATGCCATGCGTGAAATAGAGATTCCAGACAGCATAACCTCCGGAGCCGACAGTTCGGCAGCTTTCACATATTACAAAAGTCATTACTGGGATTATTTTGATCTGAGCGATTCCACCATGCTGCGCACTCCTGTGATTGCCAACAAGCTGAATCAGTATTTTGAGCAGGTGGTTTTTTTTCATCCCGACTCGGTTGTTTCTGCCATCGATTTGCTAATTGCCAAAGCCAGACCAAATTACGAGATGGTAAGCTTTCTGGTGTGGCACTTCATGTCGGAATACCAAAACCCGAAATACATGGGTTTCGATAAGATTTTCGTGCATTTGGTTGATGTTTACTTCACGAAAGAGCCCATTCAGAATACAACCCCGTCGGTAATGGAAATGCTTACCAAACGGGCTAATATCGTGAGACCGTTGCTGCTCGGCGAACCTGCCCCAAATATGATATTGATAGATACAACCGAAAAACTCACCTCCTTATATAGCTTAAAGGCAAAATATACCCTTGTGTTATTCTGGGATTATGATTGTGGAATTTGTAAACGGGAAATTGCCGAACTAAAGAAATTGTATGCTGAAAACCAGTTGGGGATGGAAGTTTTTGCAGTTTCGGTAAATGGCGATTTAGCCAAGTGGAAAAAAGCCATCAACGATCATCAAATGCCCTGGATAAACGTAAATGGAACACGAAGTGCGACTCCCGACTTTCATGATTTGTACGATATCCACGGCACACCGGTGTTGTATTTGCTCGACAGCGACAAAAGAATCGTGGCGAAACGCATCGGTGCGGAACAGATTCCTGATTTGATTCGGAGTTTGGAGTAGAGAGGGTGGCGAAGTATATCTGCTTCTTCGAACATGAAAATATCCTTAATTGCCAGCCGTTGACGCGGTGAGTTATTTATAAGTATTATAAATAGTGGAGTATTAACCTGAAATATACAATAGGTAGAACATTTTTTTATAATTTTCGTATTTCAACATAATCAGAATTCGGAATATGTTTTTTCCGGCACTTTTGTCTGGGGGTGTTGACTTATAGTACGTTAAAATTTGCACGCATGGTTTGTTATTTTAACTCTGTCGCGAAACTTTGCCATGATGTGGTGTGTTATAAACAAGAAAAGTATCAAGTATGAAAAAAAGATACCATTTCCCAAATTTTGGAAACCGATTTGCTACCCTTTTCAGTATAGCGGTTCTTTTATTATTATCCATTTCAGCAAAAGGGCAATGTCCTGTAACGGCTGATTTCATTTTTAGTGCCAGCAACTGCACAGAAGTCACATTTGCCAGCTTGGCGTCCTCAACCCCTCCCGGAGTAATTGTCAGTCATCGGTGGGAGTTTGGCGACGGCAATGTTTCAATAGCCGAAGACCCCATTCACGATTACGGTGTCGTAGGACTCTATCAGGTTCTTTATATTGTGGAAGACATTTCCGGCTGTTATGATACGGCAGAACAAACTGTTGCTATAAGCGGTGCTCCACAGGCCACATTCGCCAGCAGTTTTTCCAGCTGTAGGTTTTTGGCTGTGAGCAACCCGTTTACCGACCCTACCTACACTTATTTTTGGGACTACGGTGATGGCACTACCTCTACAGCCCACACGCCTTGGGATCATGAATATGCTTCAGTAGCCACAGAAACCACCTATACCGTTTCGTTTACTGTGTACAACGACAATGGCTGTTCAACTACAGCCACCGAAGACATTGTTATTTACCCTGATATTACTGCTGCTTTCACCTTTAATCCGGATAACAGCTGCTCCTCCATTCCTGTGGCTTTCGATGCCTCCACTTCGGTGGGTGCTCAAAGTTATAGTTGGAGCTTTGGCGATGGAACAGCGGTACAAACAACCTCGAATGCTACCATCGATCATACCTATAATTCATACAACGATGCTGTATGCTCAGCCGATGATGCGTTTACTGCCATACTTATCACTACCAATGACAACCTATGTCAGGCTACAACTGATGACATCGTGACCACTTTAAAGCGTCCTCAACCCCTGTTGCAGGATTTAGATTTGTTAAACCCCTGGTCTAATTGTAATAACAGCCCAACACCTTCAAACCCGGACTATACGCTTACCGTTGACAACATAACAGAGCACATGACCTGTGTTACCACCCTGGACATTGATTGGGGTGATGGCAGCTCCGATATCGGACTAACTGATGTTGATTTCCCAATATCACATACTTACACCTCCATCGATGCATTTTCGTTGGTTGTTACGGCTCATGGGACAAACGGTTGCTCGGGCGACACAACCTATTTGGTGGCTAACCAAAGTATCCCCAACAGTGTGGGCATCAATACCGGAGCCAGTACCATCGGGTGCGCTCCACAGGAGTTTTGGTTTGAACTTACCGGATATGGGGGTAACTCAACAGGGACAACTTATACCTGGAACTTTGGTGACGGGTCAGCTGCTGTGGTTTGGGATCAGGATCATCCGGTGAGTGTTTCTGATACAGCCTGGCATACTTACGACACCAGTGCATGCGCCATAACAGGCTATCCTGACTATGATGTAACCGTTACCGTGTCGAATTTGTGTATGACACGCTCCACCTCTGTAAATGGTATATTCGTGCATTCACAACCTAATTTGAGTTATGAGCTACCTAATGATACCGTTTGCTTAAACGAAGAAACCTGCATCATCAACACCAGCGATCCCGGATGGTCAGGTTATGCCTCCTGCTTTAGCGATGCGAACTATACATGGGATTTCGGGGATGGGACAACAGTCGCAAGCAATACCGGAGATACGGTTTGCCATACCTGGACCATACCTGATACTTATACTGTTTCCCTTATCGGTAGTCTGGCAACCAGTTCGTGTGGTAATGCGGACACTTCCTTTCAGGTGACGGTAACAGGAACACATGCCGGGTTCACCTTCGATACCGCCTGTTTCAACATGCCCACCCATTTTACCGATTTGTCTTATTGCTATTCCGATCCAAGTTATTTACCTGATCCTAATATTCCTGTAAATTCATGGTTGTGGGATTTCGGCGACCCGACATCGGGCAGCAACACTTCAATTTTACAGAATCCAACCCATACCTATACCGCTCCTGGCTATTATGAGGTTACACTTACAGTCTCAGGGGTTTTCAGCTGCGATTCCACCATTACGGATACGGTTTATGTAGATGATTTACAGATCGATTCGGCCTTTGTTACCGACATTACTTGTCATGATGTCAACGATGGAACAATTCAGGTGTATTCATCCTTGGGTATCGGAGCGCATGCCTATACCCTGACTCCGGGCAGTATTACCAATGCCACAGGTTTTTTTGATAACCTGGCTGCCGGCACTTATACTGTTACGGTAGAGGATGAGCACGGGTGTAGTGTGTTTAACGACACCCTGACTATTTTAAATCCTGATGCCCTGCTGATTACCATAGATTCGTATACTGATATCACTTGCAACAATTTCAACGATGGAACCATACAGGTAAGTGCCACCGGAGGCACCGGGGTGTTAACTTTTACCCTGAATCCAGGTGGGGTTTCAAATACAACAGGGTTGTTTGA
>DJVY01000196.1 GCA_002440885.1 Bacteroidales bacterium UBA6244 | reverse complement strand
GTTTGGTTTGATGAAAATGCCAAAATATGTCTTCGATTAATTACCCGTCAAAGTATTTGAATAGCAATTACTAACGCTAATTTTTGAGCTTATGGAAACACCTTTAATGACCTCCGGAGGGTATTTTAAGTCCGTAAAAATCGTTCATTTTGCCCTGATAGCAGGGATTGTTTTTTTTGCGCTAATCTCCACATTTCTTCACCAAAATGGGTACAAGACCTTTGGAGAGGATTTGGATGGTCCGTTTTTGATCATTGTACCCCTCCTCGCTCTTGCTGGAATATTTACGAGCAATTTCCTCTACAAGAAAAGAATAAACGAAATAGATAAGCAATTACCGCTTAGTGTGAAGTTGGTCAATTACCGTGCTGCATTGATAGTCAAGCTTGCACTGCTCGAGGCTCCTTCTTTTTTTACCGTTATCGCCTATTTGCTCACCGGTAACTACATCTACTTAGGAATTGTACTAATCTTGCTCATCGTTTTTCTGCTTTACACACCAACAAAAGAGAAACTTATCAATGAGTTGGAATTACCCCGGGCCGAAGCGGAAATAATTAACAACCCGGAAGCGGAAATAGATTAGGTAGATAACGTACATGTAAAAACACTGATTTCTGGATTTTGATGTTAGTAATGAATATGATAGAAACTCCACGAGTTAATGCGATCCTTTCAAACTATTTAAAACAATAAATAAAACTTAATACCAGTCAATAGACAAGGGAATCCTTTCAAACAAACAGTTTCAATTAAAAAAAAACAAAAACATGAAAAAGCACTTTTTAATCAGCATTTTGTTCCTATCTGTAGCTAATACAGTATTATCACAAGGATGCTTACCAGATGGGATACATTTCTCTGTACAAAGCGAAATAGACAACTTTCAGGTCAATTATCCTCTGTGCACTGAAATTGAAGGCGATGTAGTCATTAATGGAGGGCCGAGTATTACAAATCTACACGGACTAAGTAATATCCAAACGATTAGCGGATCTCTTTCACTATTAAATTGTTATGAATTGCCAAACCTCAACGGGTTAGATGCTATAACGACAATAAAAGGGGATCTAAACATCGACTACAATACAGCGCTGACCAATTTAAATGGATTGGAAAATTTATCAAGTGTTGAAGGAGAACTTCAAATTATCGGAAATGATTTGCTTGTTGACATCTCTGGTTTAAAATCCCTTACCAACATTGGGCTAGGCTTAACCCTTGGTAACATAGATGGCATAACAGATATTTCAGCATTAAGCAACCTTACTTTTATCGGAAGCAATGTAAATATCATGTTTAATAATGATTTATTGTCTCTATCCGGACTGGATTCCATTGATAAAATTTTGGGCACCCTATTTATCAGTGAAAATCCTAAGCTTAGAAGCCTGTCAGGACTCGAAAACCTGGAAACTATTGACATCGGTCTTTATATCGGTCGTTGTCCTATGTTGGAAAGTCTGAACTCGCTAAACGCATTACACACAATTGGAGGGAATTTAAATCTGTTTGCTAACGAGTCGTTAACAAACCTGGATGGGCTGAATAATCTTAGAACCATTTCCGGCGATTTACATCTATCGTATAGCACAAATCTGGGCAATTTAGCAGGATTAGATAGTTTAAACTCAATAGGAGGTAAAATCGAACTGAGGTATAATATTAATCTTGAATCAATTAGTAATTTAATCAACGTAACCTCAATTGGAGGAGATTTATTAATTTTATACAACAATTCCCTATCCAGCCTGCAAGGCTTAAACAATATTTCACACCACACTATTGAGAATCTTTACCTTGAATCGAATCCAAAATTGAGTGTATGCCATGTGCGGAGCATCTGCGACTATATAGTTGACCCAACAGGGGCTACAGACTTTTATTTGAATTCGGCAGGCTGCAACACGAAAGAAGAAGTTGAGGCAGCATGTGATTATTCGGCAATACAGGAGGGCAGCGCACCACTGATCAGGCTTTTTCCAAACCCGGCCAAAGATTTTATAAACATTTCACATACTACTGAAGAAGGCTCGATGGACGTTTCGATATACAACTATCTGGGTCAAATGGAATTACACAAAGCATCCGATAATAATAAAATTATGGTTTCAACCCTGAGGAATGGAATCTATACGGTTGAAATCACAACAAATGCTAAACTTTACAGAGATATTTTGATTATAAGCAGGTGATAAACTCTTAAAAAGGAAAAACTGCGATTTGGTTTTTGACATGTTTGATTGTTTACAGTCCCATATACGTGTCTGGTGAGGTATACATCAGTACCCGTCAGTAAGGAGATACAGCCTTTCACTATCAATCAGTCGCGCTGTCACTAAGAAGCCGTCGTCGTAAGTTGCCCCACCCACTCAGAAGTTAACCAATCTCATCAGTTGAGGACAGCCCACCATACCACCTGGACTTCAATTTAATGTAAATGAAGTTAATGACCACATTTAAAGTGTTCCAAACCGGGTATTTCGTTTCATTTTCGTAACTACTCTTTGCCTTTTACCAGGGTTGAGCTACTTGGAGTCAGATCCCGCGTACATTTTCCATATCCCACGTTATATTGGTCGTGGTCGCGCTCTACTTTTCCATATCCTGCGCTATATTGGTCGTGGTGTGCTCTACTTTTGCAAAATGGACAGTATATTGGCAGCGTTGTGCTTTCTGTTGGTAGTGTGTGGGGTGGGGTCAGGTGGTTAAGTGCAACAAAACGGCTCATCTTACCATACAGGCATCATTGTACCTTGCAGCACCTGGATTAAAATCCAGGCTTACAATGTCGGTCGTGCCTATGGCACTTTTAAGATTATGCATTAAATAATTCATACCGAACTCTAAATGATTTTGGAGGTGATACAGCTTCCATCTTCGACTGGGAAAGTTTTGATCATTAAGGGGGCGCATCCGGCATCATTAAGACAGGTGTAATCGAGCCCCTCCCGCCGGGTTGAAAAAAACCCGTCGGGTGGGAGCGCCTAAACACGGGGTAAAGGATTTATGCCATTGACATTTCGGAAATTCACTGGGATGATATGATGAGGTTTAAAAAATGGAGAAATAATTTCCAAAAAAAAACCATGAAAAAACTTGCTTTTACATTTTTCACATATTACTTTTACACCTGCAATTCAGAATGACCTTTGGAACCTGCTAAAATGAATACCAATGAATACCAATTTTAATGTAAGTTTAATGAAAAACCGACCGGGGCGGGGGGACATGATACTCTGGCATCACTTTCTTTTGGGAGTGAATCCAGAGGTTTTACGACGATTGGAGGATTGGATTTTTAAACTTCAACAAAAATTTCACTATCAGCAATAATCAATTAAATAAGTATATGAGAATTCACATTAAAGTCAGCTCTTATCAAAAGGTAATTCCTTTTAATCATCAACCTTTACTAACTGGGGTTATACATAAATGGCTCGGCAAGAACAACGAACATGGGGAAGTGTCTCTATATTCGTTTTCACAACTTATTGGTGGGAAAGTTACACCTAAAGGTTTCTCTTTTGATCAGGGGTCATCATTTTTTTTCAGTGCCCACGATAAGAACCTAATTATCAAAATGATCTCAGGAATAAGGGCGTTGCCTAAAATGTTTAATGGTCTGGAAGTGACCGACATTCTTATTCAGGAAGACCCTGATTTTAAAGAGAAGACCCTATTTCATGCAGCAAGTCCAATATTTCTAAAACGTCGCGACGGCGAGAAAGTAAACCATATATTGTTCGATGATCCTCGGGCAAATGAATATCTTAAGGAAACATTAGAGACGAAAATGCGCAATGCAGGATTACAAGATGAAACTCTTAGCATAGGATTCGACCGAACGTATCCACATGCAAAAACAAAAAAGATTACATATAATGGGATACACAACCGTGCCAATTGGTGTCCGGTAGCAATCGAAGGTAAGCCAGAGACAAAACTTTTTGCCTGGAACGTTGGGTTAGGTAACTCAACAGGAATTGGTTTTGGAGCAATTAAATAAAATGAGTGATATGTATTACGTTGTAAAATATTCGGGTTCATTCGGTTTTATCAAACCCTGGACCGCAGTGCGGGATGGAAAAACATTTAGCCAGCAATTTCTTACTCCGTCCATTATTGAAGGAATAAGACAAAAACTGGAAGTTAGTTCTATAGTTCGCCATAAATTAACATATTCATCCATCAGTGTGCAGCAAGAACAAACGCAAACCCGTGGTTGGGAAAAGAAAACCCAACAGAAAATGATGGTGCGCAAACAGTCAATTCTTGAGCGCGGTGTAATGATCAACCCTATTCTTTATCTGGCATTCGAGACAGAGGAGGAGTCGCACAAAAGTGCAAAGCAACACATTTGCTTGTGCCGAAATGAAGATGTGCTTTTCCCCGATTCTGAAATAATCCAATTGGGTGAAAAGGAATTTGATCAAATAACCGGATTTGAATTGCGGTTTGGAGAAAGTGAAAAGTCGTTTTTGGTAGGCTTCAATCGGTTCGATGAGGCGAAACCCATGTACGGATGGTTAGAAATTGCAGGCAAACCCGTTAGTGGAATGTAATGAAAAACCTCGAACACATATTAGCCAAAGGAGAAGATAACGGACGTGTTACGTTGGTTCAACATTTATCCGAAGTAGCGTTGCTAGCTGAAAAGGTAGCCCAACACCTTGGGTTAGATGCTTCGATTGCCCGGAAGGGTGCAATTCTTCATGACATTGGCAAGGCGAGTTCACTTTTTCAAAATACATTGAAGAAGAACTTTCAACGACCTCCAGGATTTCTATTTCGGCATGAATTGGCTTCCCTGTTTTTCATTTCATTTCTAAATGAAGAAGAAAAGTATCCTGTAATTGACATGATTGTTGCTCACCACAAATCAATTTATAAGGATGCAGGCGGAAAAGGTTTGCTCGATTTGGATGAAACAGAACCAGAGGTTTTTGAAAAACACATCAACGGTTTTGATGTTTGGAGCAAAGATGCCCTATCGATACTGGAATATTTCAATTTTGAAATCAAGCCTATATCTGTTGATCAAGCTAAGGAGAGTTTCTATGAAGTTGTTGATTATTGTCTCTCTAAAAAGTATGGCTATTCGCAATGGAAAGGCGTTTTGATTGCTGCCGACCATTTGGCTTCAGCCATGAGTGGCTATATTAAACCATTAGAACGAAAGCTTTTCGTTGCACCTGATTTGAGCTATTACCACTCCCGACAAAGTAAACTGTATCCGTTGTCGTTAATTTCGACAGACGATAAACGCAAACACACCTTGGTTACAGCTCCAACCGGAGCCGGGAAAACCGACTTTTTGATTCGCCGTTGCAACGGGCGTATATTTTACACCTTGCCATTTCAAGCGTCGATCAACGCCATGTACGAGCGGATTAAAGCCGATCTGAAAAATACCGATGCCGATGTTCGTTTGCTTCATGCGGCCTCAAGCATCAAGTTGGAGAATGGAACGATTGAAGAAAAGATTCTTCAGCGCCATATTGGTGCTTCAGTTAAAGTGCTTACGCCGCACCAGATGGCCTCGTTGGTATTTGGAACCAAAGGCTACGAAGCCATGATTGCAGACATCAAAGGTTGTGACATAATTCTCGATGAGATTCACACCTACTCCGAAACAACCCAGGCTATTGTTTTAAAGATTGTTGAAATACTATGTAATATTGGCTGCCGCGTGCATATTGGAACGGCTACCATGCCATCGGTATTGTATGGCCGATTGGTTGATATATTAGGGGGTGACGACAATATTTACGAGGTGAAACTTCCTGAATTGGTATTGGATACGTTCAACAGGCATATTATCCACAAAGCCGATTCAATTGAATCGTTGAGCAACATTATTGATGAAGCTATTCAGCAAAATCAAAAAATCCTTTTGGTTTGCAATCAGGTAAAACGTGCACAAGCTCTTTTTAAGAATCTATCTGAAAGATATCCTCTTGTTGAAAAAATGTTGGTGCATAGTCGGTTCAAACGAGGAACGCGAAGCCAATTAGAATCCGATCTGCGAAACAATTACAACAACAGCACCGAAGCCTGTTTAGTGGTTTCAACTCAAGTGGTTGAAGTGAGTTTGGACATTAGTTTCGACCTGATGGTTACAGAATGTGCCCCAATCGATGCGTTGATTCAGCGGTTTGGGCGTATCAACCGCAAGCGTTCAAAAGAAACGCTTGGGCACTACAAACCCATTTATGTACTTGCTCCGCCCACTGAGAAAACCGATGCTTTGCCTTATGGCTTGGAAGTTTTGAAACGAACTTACGATGCTTTGCCAAATGGCAATTTAATGAAAGAACGGGAAGCGCAATTGATGATCGATACCGTTTATCCTACCATTGAATTTGTTAACATCGACTTGAATGCCGTGTTTAAAGGTGGAAAATGGATGATTAAAGAGCTTTGGCACAATTTGAAATCGGCACTTCTGGAAACGCTGGATATTGATTCAGTGGCTTGTATTGACGAAGCTGACAAAGTTCTTTACGACACTTCGACTTATGAAGAACAGGCAAAAATGGAAATTCCGGTATCGTACCGATCGGTAGCCTATCGGGGCTTGGACAAATCGGTCAATGGCTCCAAACCTTTTGTCATTCCGTCGAAGGCTTATGATAATGAATTGGGTTTCCTGGTTGAAAATGCCAAACCCGAGTTTTATAATGTTTCATTGCGGTTTTTTTAAAACACAACAGATATGATAGCAGCAAATATTGGAAAAATCTTTCTGGATGCTTACAACGATAAGTATCAATGCAACTTCTCTGCAAAAGAGTTTTTCGTTGAGAAGTACTACGAAATTTTCTTTAACCACAACAAATACATGATGTCTGCGGGCAATTCTCCTCTTGAAAATCCAAAGATTAGCTGGGATAAGATGAGAACGGGAAAGATACCTTATGAAAAAGTTGAAAAAAGAAATGACCGGTTTACAAAAACGCTTGACAAGATCAATACAGGGCCGGCCGATGCCAGCATTGCCATTGGTTTTCCAACATTGGATTTAACAGCCACTACCTCGGGACAAGTAACTAACCTAGATTTACCCATTAAGACCAACGATATTTATTTATCATGGATTGGCAGTGGGTTGGGAATTGGAGTACAAAGTGGGTTATCGCTTTTGTTCAGTAATACGCAAATTTTGCTTGACCTATTCGAGGGCTGGCAGGTTTATCGCGATTATTTAAACAGTACACCAGGCCTGAGAGGAAACCAAATCAACACATGGAACGGTCATTGGATTGCACACCGTTATAACAAACTAAGCTTTGATGAAGCAAACCCAACAGCATCGTTTAATCCGTTTGGAGCAATGAAGGATGGTGGGATGGAGATAACTACCCAATCATGGACTAAAGTTCTAATTGGTATTGCCCGTAATTATCCTGAAACATCGTTTACAGCGTATGTTTATAGCTTGGGACAAATGAATATTACAGTAGGGTTTGTTCCATTTGATTTGCCACGTATCCGACAACCATTCGAACTCTATACCAAGTATTTTGGAACTACCAAAATCGATCAAGTTGAGCAATTGTTTGGATCAGCACTTGGCTTTACCAAGGCTTGCCAAATGGGAGCAATTGGTGTTAATGCACTCGAACCAAAAGGGTTCCGGGACTGCATGGACAAAGGAGTCGTTCCGAAATACAACCCTACAGATGAAGAAAAAACAATCAATTTTAACACTTATCAAATATGGTTATTAGCTATGCTGAACAATGAACAATTATGGGATAAGGCGCAACAGATTGCGGCTACCCTCAACTCCCACACCTTGAGCGACAAAAATGCAAAAAAGGTGAAAAGTCAAGAAGTAGCAAACTTATTGACTTCAGTGAATAAAAAGCAGTTTATCGAATCATTAATCGAAATTGTAAAAGGAAGTCCGGAAACAGATTATCTGGCCGAGATTGCAAAAATCATCCACACAATGCCAGTCGACAATGTACCTTACTTCCTTACTTTAATCCGTTTTCAATACGCAGTAGTTAATAAAAAATCCTAAAACAAATAACCATGAATGCCTACATTTATTTAAGAGCGTTAAAACACGCAGAGCACACTGTATTTTGTGTTCAAGATGGTCAGAAAACCTATTTCGATTCTCAGTTCAATCGAGTTGTCGCCTACTCTAGTGGTCAACAGGTGAAGAGGTCAATTCTTGATTCACTAACTTCAAATCTGAACGTACAAATGGCACCCATCACGTTCAATTATAACGTGAATTCTAAGAAAGAGTTAGAAAATAAAGAACCATGGTCTCCATGTGACCCTTCCTATGTCGACCAGTTGATTGGAGGCTGGATGCGTGCTGGCGATGGCATTACTGTAAAACGCCGGAGTCCTTTATCTATTTCGGCGATGCGTCCAATTCATCCTTTGCTTGCAGGAACAGACAAAGAAAATCTGACTTTCGACAGAAGCGATAGGCCTGACAGGCATCCCGTAAATGTGAGATTGGGAGATAAATTAATGACCGATGAAGAAATTGACGAATTCTTGTCAACCAATAACCGTACCTTGCCACGACGGAATTGGATTCCAGATAATGTTCGGACTGGCGGACTTTTCGTTTACGATATCGCCATCGATCTTCGCACCCTTTTCTCCGTTTCAACCAATCAACATGAGCCAGAATTGTCGAAAGATAAAATTGAGGACTTAAAAGCAAAAGGATGGATAGAAAGTGAAAATGTGTTTGGAAAATGCTTGGTACTCCCAAGAGAAGAACGTGAAAAAGTTATTCCAGCCTTGGCAAGTGCTTTGCTTAACTGGCGCATTACATCTAATCAAGCACGCACCTTCAGCTTAATGGAAACATTGGCGGTGGCAATTAGTGACAATGCCAACAAACTCGCTGGTTCTATACGTGCAAAACTGATAGAAGATGGCGAGCGGCCAAAAGCTAAACCCATTATCGACGAAACAGCCGGAGCCGAAGTGTTTGTCACTCTTCCATGTTCTAGTTATGTAGTTACGGTCAACGAAAGTGCAGATGCACTTGAAAAAGCTGAACAAAAGCTAATTGACCTAATGATGTTGTTTGATTATGAAAATCAATTAGTTGAATCGTAGAATTTCCAAACCTGACAGGTTTTAAAAACCTGTCAGGTTTTTTTATCGACGAAGTTCATGCAACATTTCGAACAATTAATTCGTGGTAAATTCTACCACATTTATAACCACGGTGTAGGAGGACAAAATTTATTCCGAGAATCGGAAAATTTTGAATATTTCCTTATTAAATATGATCAATATATTTCTCCGATTGCTGAAACATATGCATGGGTATTAATGCCGAACCATTTTCATTTACTGGTAAAGATTAAGGATGAAGCGGATATTGCAAATGATGATCGTAAAGATTCCAAAACACCATTGCATCTAAAACCGCCTCACCAGCACTTTTCCAACCTGTTTAACGCGTACACTAAAGCGCTCAATAAACGATATAATTTACGGGGTGCATTATTCGAACGTCCTTTTAAGCGAAAACTAGTGGACACTGCTGAATACCTAAAAAGGGTTATCCTTTATATTCACAACAACCCCGTACACCACAATTTCTGTAGTCATCCTGTTGAGTATCCCTGGAACAGCTATTTGACCTGCGTTTCGATTAAACCAACCAAATTAAAACGCAACGAGGTAATTGGGTGGTTCGATAGCCAAGCTAATTTCAAACATATGCATAACAACAAAGTCGAAGTCGAAACGATCGAGGAATGGTTGGAAATATAATAAATTGAACCAATGACCATGAAAAACATAATAAATAAACCTCCCCCACTCCTCACCAAAGAGTTCCCAAATCACATGATTGAATATGAACCTTTTAACAACAATCTAACTCAATAATTGAAAAAATGAACCACTACGTCTCCCAACTAATCGATGATATCCGCATGGCAAGCTGGAACCTTAGGCCACCTCACGACCTGTGGGTAACCTCGGAAGCTAACCCTGACAACGAACTTGAGCTGGAGGACATGGCTTATGTGGAACAATACATATATGGCGAGGAGGAGCCTATTGGCGAAATAACGGGTATCGACCAGGAGCTACTCCCTTTTCCTGAAGAACTTACCACGCAGGAACAGGCTCTGTTGGCCACGGAACTGGAAAAACTGCTTGAGGTATTTCATTTCGTACTCGATTTTCCTGAAACCTTCCCCATGCACCTGAGGTATCCGTTTATTCGTGACTTCTGGGAGGAATCGCATGTGGCGCTGTCGTTTGGCGAAAACCATATCGAGTTTTGTGATTGCACCGAAAATTACTGCGCCTTTCCGGGATATTGCACCTCCTGTGCCGAAATTGCAGCGCAATTGAAATTTGATGAAGCTTCAGGAAATGAAACCGACAACATTGACATTAATTTTGATGAATTACTGCCAACTCCCGAAGAAGTGGCCAGATTTTTCAATGAAATGAATGTTTCTGAAGACCATGATACGGAAACAATGTCGAATGAGAATAAGAACACCAGTAAGCCTGATAATCCATCTCCGGCAGAAAGATTAAATGCAGACCATTTCAACATGATTGAAAAGGACTTACTACCAGTGCCCGGACGATGCATTGTATGTAAAAACTACAATCAGGACGATGAGGACACGTTGGTATTCTGCAATATAGCACGCCTCCAACAGCGAAACAGTCAGCAATTTGCGTGTCCCCTTTTTGAAAAAGACGAGTAATTCTTCAATCTTCTGCCATGACCATCACCGGAACTCACATCAACTATTTTCTTGTCTGCCAGCGTAAGCTATGGCTATTTTCACACAGCATACAGATGGAACACACCAATGATGCGGTTGAAGAAGGAAAACTGATACACGAGACGGCCTACCCACAGCGTGCCTCCAAATATGAAGAAATTCAGGTTGAAGGCGTTAAGATCGACTACTATGACACCAAAAAGAAACAAATACACGAAATAAAAAAATCATCAAAACTCCGTGAAGCACACTTATGGCAATTAAAATACTACTTATATGTACTTGAAAAAAACGGAATAGAAGTCCAAAGCGGCCTATTGGAATATCCCACTGAGCGACAAACGGAAGAAGTGTGGTTATCTGAAGTTGACAGGGAGATTATAAAAGGTTACTTGGTTGAGATTCAAGACATAATTCAAAACGAAAAAGTTCCGGATTTAATACATCACTCCCGGTGTAAGAAATGCTCCTATTACGATTTTTGTTATATCAACGAAAAGGAAAAATAATGAAAAAAAGCTACTACCTTTTCAATCCCGGGCGACTGTCGCGAAACGACAACACCCTGAAATTTACCCCTGTGGATGACAGCGGAAAGGAACAAAAGCCCAGATTCCTGCCTGTAGAGCAGGTAGATCAGTTGTTTATCTTTGGTTCAGTTGATGCCAACAGTGCGCTGTACAATTTTCTGGGAAAGCACGAGATCGCCGTGCACTTTTTCGATTACTACGAGAACTACACCGGTAGTTTCCTTTCAAAGGACTACCTCCTTGCCGGGCGCATGCTCATCAGTCAGACAGCACATTACAACTCCAACAAAAAGCGGATGGTATTAGCCAGAAAATTCATCGAAGGAGCTGCCTGGAACATGATCAAAAACCTGAAATATTACCACAACCGAGGCAAAGACCTGGAAGATTTTATCCTGAAAATAGAAACCTTCGCCAAAAGCATACCAGACACCTTGCGTGTTGACGAATTGATGGGGT
This sequence comes from Bacteroidales bacterium UBA6244, assembly GCA_002440885.1. GTDB lineage: Bacteria > Bacteroidota > Bacteroidia > Bacteroidales > F082 > UBA6244. Next base: position 11,984 of record DJVY01000196.1, on the reverse strand, counting down.
TAGAAGGCAACATCAGGCAGGTTTATTACAAGGCTTTTAATCATATTTTAAACGACTTTGGCATGGAAAACCGAAACAAACAACCTCCTACCGACCCGCTCAACGCCATGATTTCATTTGGTAACATGATGTGCTATGCCCAGGTACTGAGAACGCTGCACCAAACGCAACTCAATCCGACCATAAGTTATTTGCATACACCCGGTGAACGCAGGTATTCATTGGCATTGGATTTAGCTGAGATATTCAAGCCCATTTTAGTTGACAGGGTAATTTTCAAAGTGCTCAACAAAAAAATCATACAAGAAAGTGATTTCGATAAAAAGCTGAACAGTATAATACTAAAAGACAAAGCACGAATGAAGTACATAGAAGCCTTTGAGAGTAGATTAACGGAGACCATTATGCACCGAAGTTTAGGCAAATCGGTAAGCTACAAGCACCTTATAAAACTGGAAGCCTATAAGATACAAAAGCATTTACTAGAAATGGAAACCTACGAGCCATTAAAAATATGGTGGTAGACTTAAGGATTTAAAAACAAAAAATCAGAGACCATGTACATTATACTGGTATACGACATTGGAGAGAAGCGGGTGGGCAAAATGCTCAAGTTATGCCGACGATATGTTGATTGGATACAGAATTCGGTATTTGAGGGCGAGATAAGCGAAGTGCAGCTCAAGACCCTCATACAGCAAGCCCGTGAGATAATGGACGAGGAAACCGATAGTTTAATCATATTTATAAGCAGGCAAGAGAAGTGGCTTGAGAAACAAGTAGTTGGCTCAGAACGAAGCACGTTAGACAAGTTTTTATAATGTCGAAGCCACATTTAAGCAGGCGCATTTAAAGAATTAGAAGGCAAAGGAAAGCCAGCACGTTCATTGACATACTGAAATACAACAAGTTAACACACATGTCGAACCCAAGGACAAAACCTATAAATGGAGATAGACACAAAAAGGGCGAAAAACACTTTAAAAAGTCAATAGCAAAGCTTTAAAAACCAGCACATTTTTTTAGATTTGCAAACGGCTATCAATCGAACCAAACTGGAATTGAAACAAATGGAATTTTTCGCCATATCCTGCAAATATTTTTCTATCAATCGAACCAAACTGGAATTGAAACGGAGTAAATCGCGTTTCACAATGAAAGTGTCCCGGTCTATCAATCGAACCAAACTGGAATTGAAACTACGTTTTTAGATTCGTCATTTTTTCTTAATCTTTTCTATCAATCGAACCAAACTGGAATTGAAACTACGGACAAAAGTAGCTCAATACAAAAAAATGAAGTCTATCAATCGAACCAAACTGGAATTGAAACAGAGTTAAAAGACAGTAAAAGTGCACACTTTGTAACTATCAATCGAACCAAACTGGAATTGAAACCAAGGTAACATGAGTGGACACGGCATCTCAGTTGGCTATCAATCGAACCAAACTGGAATTGAAACTCGAATAGACTAAGTACATTCATTTGGTTTTTTAGTCTATCAATCGAACCAAACTGGAATTGAAACCCCTAACTTTAAAAGCACCTGATAATCAGTAAGATACTATCAATCGAACCAAACTGGAATTGAAACACTTTGAATCGATCATGGAGATGCCGCCCTGGGAGCTATCAATCGAACCAAACTGGAATTGAAACGCAGTAACGCCCTGTAATTTCATACTAACCGCCTCACTATCAATCGAACCAAACTGGAATTGAAACAGGTTCGTTGCATAAACCTGACTTTCAAAACTTTATGCTATCAATCGAACCAAACTGGAATTGAAACATTGATTCAGAAATTAACTATCTCATGCCTGCAAGCTATCAATCGAACCAAACTGGAATTGAAACTTTCATGGCTCTTCTTTTTGTGTTGTTGTAATTTGCTATCAATCGAACCAAACTGGAATTGAAACAACGGCAGTTCTATGCCTCGGTAACTGTTTACCTTCTATCAATCGAACCAAACTGGAATTGAAACACGGAAAATTCTACAAACTTTACATCACCTCCAAAACTATCAATCGAACCAAACTGGAATTGAAACTTGAAAAACTACAAACAATTTGGGACTTTTAGAAGTCTATCAATCGAACCAAACTGGAATTGAAACAACTTTAGGTACTAACATGGCTAAATCTAAAGGCTTCTATCAATCGAACCAAACTGGAATTGAAACCTCATATTTAAACATTTTCGGGTTGCTCATAACCAACTATCAATCGAACCAAACTGGAATTGAAACTCATAAACACCGCCATCATAAAAACTTGTAAGGTGCTATCAATCGAACCAAACTGGAATTGAAACCGTAGTAAGGTAGTCCGGTTGCTGTTGTCTCAGGGTCTATCAATCGAACCAAACTGGAATTGAAACTATTGAAACTCATTTTTTTCTCATGAGTTAAGTCAACTATCAATCGAACCAAACTGGAATTGAAACCACATTCAAGCCGCTGAGGATTGGATAAAAAACGACCTATCAATCGAACCAAACTGGAATTGAAACCGAAGACCAACTTAAGTAGTGCTTTCCATTTCCCGTCTATCAATCGAACCAAACTGGAATTGAAACAAAGAAAGGCCTCCAAGGATTGGGGATCTTTTATTGCTATCAATCGAACCAAACTGGAATTGAAACAGCTAACACCACTGTAGGCTATGTGAAGATATCGCACTATCAATCGAACCAAACTGGAATTGAAACGATTAAATCCTAATCTTGTATACGGTCAGGGAACACCTATCAATCGAACCAAACTGGAATTGAAACCCAGGTGTTTTAATAAGGTAGAGGAATTGGCCGTTGCTATCAATCGAACCAAACTGGAATTGAAACAAACGAACAAGACGAACAACTCATGCACGAAGCTGACTATCAATCGAACCAAACTGGAATTGAAACGAGTTGTGCCTATTATTCAGGCTATCCCGTAGTAATCTATCAATCGAACCAAACTGGAATTGAAACGATGTAGGCTTAGGAACTACTATCGCTTCGGGTGCTCTATCAATCGAACCAAACTGGAATTGAAACACGTAAACAAGTACAGAGGTATTGAGATGCCTTTTGCTATCAATCGAACCAAACTGGAATTGAAACGCGTTTCGAATTATACAAAACCTATCACGGCTACAGCTATCAATCGAACCAAACTGGAATTGAAACATTTTGAATATCAGCCTTTAGCCATTCCATTGTTGGCTATCAATCGAACCAAACTGGAATTGAAACAAATACTTTTGCAGGTAAAAGAACTGAGCACTATACTATCAATCGAACCAAACTGGAATTGAAACTTGACAGCGTTACCCGTGCTCACATGACCCCTGACGCTATCAATCGAACCAAACTGGAATTGAAACTTCGTAAACTGAGGTATTTGCCTTATAGGAAACAGTCTATCAATCGAACCAAACTGGAATTGAAACTTAAGTAAAACGGCTGTTGCTATCCCACCTGAGAGCCTTTCAATCGAACCAACCTTTAGATAAAACCTCAGTACCTATCCGCAGTAAATCGAATTCAATATTTCACTACCTTTGGATTCTTTTTAAAGTCCGGGTCATGGAAATTTTCTTATCTTTTCGTCCTGTCAGATTCCACGATATCAATGATCTTTATTAATACCCATTGTGATGAAACATCATTTGTATTTGTTTCTTTGGCTTGCGTTGCCTTTTTTCGTCGGCTGTAGCCATAGCAAGGAAGAGGTCAGGTCGCTGGCTCAGTTGTCGGGAAACAAAATCTTTGCCGTTCCCACCGGAACTGCCGCCGATCAATTTGTACTGCAGCGGTTTCCTGATGCAAAAATGGCCTATTACAACAGTGTGCACGACTGTGCTCTGGCTGTAGCCAATGGCAAGGCTGATGCAGCCGTTTACGACCTGCCGGTGTTAAAAAACATCGCAGCAAAAAATGAAGGGATGAAGGTCCTCGACGAGATCCTGGTGCCTGACCGTTACGGTTTTGCCGTATCGATGGAAAATAAGGAGTTGAAAAAGGCGATTGACAGCACCCTTAAAGAGCTGAAACAGTCGGGTGTGTACCTGGAAATGCAGCAGCGCTGGTTTCCGGAACACGGAGAACCGCTTCCTATGCCTGACATAGCCCAATCGGACAGTGCCGGCATCCTCCTTTTCGGGACAGCAGCCACCTCTGAGCCCATGTCGTTTGTCGACAGCAACCACCGCATTGTTGGTTTTGACATTGAGTTTGCAGAGCGTATTGCCGCCCGCACGAACAAAAAGCTCGAAATCGTTAACATGGAATTCGGAGCCATGCTGCCGGCTTTGCTGGCGGGAAAAGTCGACATGATAGGTGCAGGCCTGTCCATCACGGAGGAGCGGGCGAAGAGCGTGCTGTTTTCTGAGAGTTATTATGAAAGCGGACTGGCGGCATTGGTCAGGTCGTCACGCGATCAGCCGAAACCGTCTGAAATAAAGCCAAATACAGCAGCGGAGAACTGGACTAAGATCGGTGTGCTGATGGGTTCAATTCACGAAGGATATGCTGCCAAAACATACCCGGACGCTGAAATCAGGTCGTACAATACCCTACCCGACATGCTCATGGCGCTCAGCTCAGGAAAAGTGGAAACCGCTTTCATCGATCAGTCCTCTGCACGTGAGATTTTAGCAGCAAATCCCGGATTTGAAGTGTTGAAGAAAAATATATTTCTGGTCGACATTGGCGCAGGATTTAACCAGTCGTCGGACTCGTTAAGGCATGATTTCAACCTTTTTCTGCAAGAAATTAAGGCCGATGGCACTTACGAAGCCATGGTAAACCGCTGGCATGAAAATATGGGTTCGGAAATGCCTGTAACCGGCAATCCTTATACCCTGGAAGCCGGGGAACAAGGGGTTATCAGGATTGGAACGGTTAGCGATATCGGCCTTCCTATCGTAGCCAAAAGCGATGGTGAATGGGAAGGATTCGACATTGAAGTTGGCAGCCGTTTTGCCGCATGGCTCGGAAAAGAACCCGAATGGATCGACATGCCCTTTGGCAGTCTGCTGCCGTCGCTGGTCTCGGGAAAAATCGATATGATCACCTCCTCGCTGATGATTACTGAGGAACGCGAAAAACAAATCGACTTCTCTGATCCCTATTTTAATTCAGGTGCGAGCCTCATCGGGTTAAAAAAAGAGTCAGTTTCAGCACACAACCTTATGTCGGTTTTAAATGACATCGCCGACAAAAAAGTGGGCATACTCTCGGGAACGGTGCACGATTCTTTCCTGCAAAAGAAATTCCCAAAGGCACGGATATTCCGGTTTGAGACGATCCCCGACATGGTTATGTCGCTCAAGAGCGGAAAAATTGATGCCTTGATGTTGGGCGACCTTACGGCGAGGCTTTTCCTCAGACAAAATCCTGAAATCGGCATGCTCGACGATCAGGTGCTCGACTTGCCGTTGGGTGTTGGGTTCAACAAGAAAAACAAGGCTTTGCTGGATGAGTTTAACGACTTTCTGAAGGAAATAAAAGCAGATGGGACCTACGACAACATCTACCAACGGTGGTTCGTGGAGGATGCCGCGCTGGCAGTGATGCCCGCATTTTCGCCCGATCCTTCGGCCAAAAAATTGAGGGTGGGCGTAAACCTGGAAGACCTGCCCTATGTTTCACTGGTGGATGGTGAATATATTGGATTCGACATCGAAATGATAGAAACTTTTGCCTCACGGCGGAATTATAACCCGGAATTCGTGGCGATACCTTTCTCCTCTCTCATCGCTTCCTTGTCGGCAGGGAAAGTAGACCTGATTACCGATGGAATCGCCATCACAGAAGAAAGGGCCAAACAGATCAATTTCTCCGATGCGTACACCGTATTTCACACTTCGGTCATTGCACTGAAAAAAAACCTGACCGCTTACGACAGAGAAAGCTCAACGGCAGTAAAAAAGCCCTTTATCGAACGTCTGACGGAGAGTTTCTACAACAACATTATTCTGGAAAGAAGGTATATTTTAATCCTGAATGGTCTGTTGGTGACTATCCTGATTTCCATTTTTGCGGCAGTGGCAGGAACGCTACTTGGCGGTATGGTGTGCTTTATGCGGATGTCAAAGAATAAAATACTCTCTGTGCTGGCATCCTATTATATTTCGCTTATCAGGGGAACACCTGTGCTGGTTTTGTTGATGATCATTTACTACGTGGTGTTTGCCTCTGTTAACATCAACGCCGTACTGGTGGCCATCATTGCTTTTGGAATTAATTTCGCTGCCTATGTTTCTGAAATGTTCCGCACCAGCATCACAAGCGTGGACAAAGGCCAGCACGAGGCGGGTATTGCTTCGGGTTTTACCAAAGTACAGACTTTTGTTTACATCATTATGCCACAGGCCATTCGACAGGTACTTCCTGTGTACAAAGGAGAATTTATTTCGTTGGTAAAAATGACCTCCGTGGTGGGTTATATCGCGGTGGAAGACCTGACCAAAGCCAGCGACATCATCCGCAGCCGCACCTTTGATGCCTTTTTTCCACTGATCATGGCGGCCGTTATTTATATTGTTATCGCGTGGTTGTTAACGCTTGTCCTTGACAGAATAGAAATTAATGTAGATCCCCGTAAACGACGCAACAGACAGAGAAAGGAGGTGAGGTCATGATTACCATTGAGCATTTATCCAAGCATTACGGCGACCTTGTCGTGTTGAAAGATGTGAATGTACACATTGACAAGGGCGAGGTGATTACCCTTATCGGGCCATCAGGAACAGGAAAAAGCACCTTGCTGCGTTGTTTGAATTTGTTGGAAAGCCCTACCGGCGGGCATATTTTTGTCGATGGCATTCCGTTGCTCGACAAACATACGGATGTCCCCAAAATCAGGCAGCGCATGGGCATGGTTTTTCAGTCGTTTAACCTCTACTCCCACCTCACGGTACTTGAGAACCTGACCTTAGGGCCAACTAAATTGCTGCATAAGAACAAAGCCGACGCAGACAAGAAAGCCCATGAGTTGCTTAAACTGGTTGGNNTGCATGGCGATGGAGCCGGAGGTTCTGCTTTTCGATGAGCCCACTTCGGCTCTCGATCCTACGATGGTGAGTGAGGTGTTGGCCGTAATCCGCCGTCTGTCGAAAGAGGGCATGACCATGGTGATTGTGACCCATGAGATGGAATTTGCCAAAAACATTTCCACCCGCGTGTTGTACATGGATGAAGGCGTGATTTATGAAGAAGGGCCACCGAGCCGGATTTTTGAACAACCTGTCAGGGAAAAAACCAAGGCTTTTATTCATAGGCTGCGCAGTTTCCGTTACCATATTTCAAGCCCCGATTTTGACCTGTACGCGTTGCAGGCAGAGATGGAGGCTTTCTGCGAGAAGCACATGATGTCCAAGGGGGTAACCCAAAACGCGCTGTTCGTTGCCGAGGAGTTGCTACTTTTCCCGTCTGACTTTCTGGAGGTGGATTTTCATCTGTCGTATTCAGAAAAAGATGGCAGCCTGCATCTGATCTATGAAAGCACGGGTGAACCGTTTAACCCACTGGAAGAAGGGGCACTGGAGGATGAAATCGGGTTAAAAATAGTTGTCAGCAAATGTCAATCGGTTGAATATGAGTACAGGAACAAACGCAACAGGTTGCTGCTGAGGATTAAGGGGTGAGGGAGAGACTGGAGGGCTTTGTTTTGTCCACGAATTACACGAATTAACACGAATTTTTTTTATTCTCACGAATTGGCTTTCGCTGCGCGAAAGCGTGGGGAGCAGGGGTTTTGGCGACGGCGTTACTGGGTGACTCCCCCTTGCCTTGACTCTTGTCCCTTATCCCGCGGTAAAAGGCTGTTGGTGTTGGCCTTTGACTCGTCAGCATAGGAGATATCACCCAAACTTATCTTATTATTCGTAACCATCAACCACCATCCACTAACCACCAGCAGCTATTAGCCGCAATAAGCATGTCTGGATATTAACTAGGGTCTGCTGATTTTCTCANNGAAAATCAGCAGACCCTAACTAAACTGCTTCTAAATTGGCATCGTCTATCTTTGGTTTTGCTCTTCATAGTCAAATAATGCTATTTTTGTGAGAATGGGAGTAAATTACTCCTTCAATTATCAAATTCGTGGCGCAAAAATTATGATTCAAAAAAAGTGCGGGCTATACTTGAAGCATTTGTTGACCCTATTGCTTTTTAGCTGGTCGATGCAGGCAGCATTTACCCAATATCCTGTTCCCGACAGCATCCTGATTTTAGCAAAAGGAAAGCCTGCTGACGAGCGGATTGTGCAATACAGCCGAAAAATTTTCGATTTTGCACACAACAACCCTGAAAGGGCAAAAGTATTGACTGACAGTGTTTTTATTTTGCTTAAATCCGTCACCGACCCTGACGCGGCAGTGTATGCACTCAGGAGTGTGGGTAATTATTATCTCTATCGTAGCAAATACGATTCAGCTTTATATTACGTGAAACAGGCTCAGCAATTGAACAACAAAACCAACGACACCAAACGGAAAGCCGAAGTTCTGATTGACTTTGGCAACATCTATATCGCAATGGGTTCGGCAGACTCGGCCCTGGCCTGCTACCAGGATGCCGATTCAATTGCAGGCCTTAATAACCCTGTGATAAGAGCCAACGCCTTACTAAACATTGGAAGTATTTATCAAACATATAAACTTGATCACCTCAAAGCGTTAAACTACCTGGAAGAAGCCTTTAAATGGAGAGAATATACCGCCGACCTCAACAAAATAATCCTGTATCAAAAAATGAGCATTGCCTACCGGCATACAGGAAACGATAGCCTGGCGCTGGAAATGGCACAGCAGTCGTACAACATGGCCATGAGCGAAGGATTAATGGGCAATGCCGCAGCAGCCATCAACTCAATGGCTCAAGTCTACCTGGATCAAGGCAAGTACCCTTTGGCGCTTAGTGCTTTTGAAAAAGCCCGCGACATCGCCGTGCAGATGGACTTGACCCAGGGCATTATTTTTACCAACGGAAATATAGCTCAAATCTATTTTGAAATGGGCAAATACCAGGAGAGTCTGGAACTAAACAAAAAAATCCTGAAGATTGCCAGCGATAACAAGTTCGATTTTATCACGCAGGAGATATACAAAATTTTGATCCCTTTGTATAAAAAAGTTGGTGATTACAAGCTGGCACTGGAAACCTCCGAGAAACTAATGACGCTCCAAGACAGCCTCGCAGGGGTAGATATGGAAAAAAAGGTAACCGAAATGGAAGCCAGATACCAGTCGCGGATCAAAGAAGAAACCATTGCCAATCAACAAGCACAAATCAAAAACAACCGAATCATGATATGGACGCTGATTACCACGGTATCCATTGTTCTGCTTTTACTGACCATCATTACGCGCTTGTTTATCTTAAAAAACAAGTCACTGAAAAAACTGGCAGCAGCACACAAAGAGCTCACCCACAAAAACAAACGGATTGTGAAACTAATTCCCTCACAACCAGATACAGCGACTGACGAAAGCTCTGATCATCTGTTTGAAAAAATATACCATTATCTGATCACCAATCAAAATTACCTTAGCGAAAACATCACCCTCGAACAGGTAGCAGCCCAAATAAACATCAACCGTGAATACATCCGCAATGCGATTAAAAAGACAGAAGGATGCAACTTTAAAACTTTTATCAACAACCACCGCATCGACTTTGCAAAAAACCTGATCATGGAAAATTTGTTCGGAAAGTGCTCCATTGACGAGATCGCAAAAAAATCGGGGTTTTCCAACCGAACTTCCTTTTACAGAACTTTCCATGAGGTAACCGGATTTACTCCGGTTTATTACAAAAGCCAGCTAAAAAAACATGCTGAAAACAACAATTAGTGGCTTTTTTGGGATTTTGGTACAACTTTTTTGGGATTTTGAAACAGAATGTATAGTCAATTCTTCAGTGTTAGTTTAGTTTTGATCATGTTTAAAAAAGAATACAATTTGTAATTAAGTCGGTTTAATTCTAAAATTTAAACATGAAAAATACAGGTACAAATCAAAATCTAAAAACATGAAAACAAAAGAATTAATAAAAAAAAACCATTTGCTGGCTCTATCCTTTTTACTCGTTTTGATTTTGATGGATTCCTGCAAGAAAGACCCCGACAACAATCCAGTCCCACCGGGACCTACCCCCATTGTAACCCCGACAGTATTCACGGATAAGCCCCTCCGGATAATGTCGGAGGATGAAATGGCAAGCCAGTCTGAATTTCCTGTGCGTATCATTCAGCAAATAGGACAAGGGCTTGCGGGTGGTGAACAACCGGGGTTTGAAAATCCATTTAAAGAAGTAGGAGAAATCATCTGGGAGATTTACGATTACGAACATACCGAACATCAGTTTGAGAAGGTGAATGAGGGATTGACGAACTTAAAAAACCAGATCACTACTTTAGGTGAGACCATGACCAATATGGGCCAGCATCTGAATATCCAGATCGACAACCTCACGGCCTATATTTCCTCGGGGGATTTGAATACCCAGATTGGTTATGTGAAAACAGCCATGGGCAGTGCCACTGAAGACGAATTGATGTACTACTCAACTATTGCCGCAGCATGGGAGGCAGATTCGCTAAATCCTGCGCGGATTGCGCAAATGAATGCGCTCAAGGCATATATACCAACTTATGCATCTGCCGTCTATCACAACCAGTCATCCAATTCCATGATCAATGTTATTCAGGCCATGAATGAAGATTTATGTCCAACACTGGGAACCGGAAACAATGCCCTTCTGGCCTACACCAAAACACTGGCTGCCCTATGCCAGGGAAAAATAATCGACTCGACTGATGCAATGAGTGCCTATTTACTACTTGAAAGTTACTTTCTCACCGTGGTAAATTACCAGCTTCAGGCTGCCACGGTTATGGTAAACGCGTGCAATGTAATGGATTCAACCGGAACCCTGGGCTACGATACCACTTTCTGGAACAACAATGTAGCTCCTCTTCTGATAATGGAAGTAGGTACGTTTATGTCAGCTGTAGATTACCTGGTGGTAAATTTGGGAGAATACAGAAGTCTGGACCGGTTAGCACACGATATGCAATATGCCAATGCCGGCCTTGCCCCGGATGATATTTTTATTCATGCCCTGGCCCGGTCGCAGTTCATTGCCAACCTGATTTACGATGCACTGGATCTTCCCTACCCTGTGATGTGCGGTACTATTCTGGTACCATTTAACTATCCGGATGATCCCCATGGAACACTTGGAATAACTATAGGCTCAGAGAGTTTATATTTCCCTTCCACTCAAATGATAAGCCAGTTGCCCTATACTTACTGGGATGCTGATAATACCTGCCATCCCGACCAAACATGGAGCTTATTCAAAATTGGCACGCTTGGCAATCCTGATATTAGCTGGCCAACCGGAAATCTGGGTATAATTATAGGAAACATTCTCAGTTCTGACCCGACGACACCTTGGATGCATTATGTTCCCATCATGGGTAGTGTCACTGCACTGTATTATAATCCCCGAAACCCCAGTCAGACATCGCTTACCAAAACTGACGAATGCACCATTGAATTTGCCTATTTTTCTGCCAAATGGCAATGGGGAAACCTACTGCTATCCAACTCTTTAACGGATAATGGATGGAAAAAAACAACTGACGGCGGTGCCTTTGATTTTGAAAGTTTCAACAGCTCTTTGGTTGGAAATACCTTTGCCGTTCCCTTTGCGGCAATAGGTAAGAAACATAATATGGATTATCAAGCAATTACATTTTCCTACGCCAACAACACCACAGGAAACATGAATGCCTGGGGATTTCAGAATCAGACAAGCGACTATTACGTTATTGTGGATGGTAATTGGATTGGTGTAAAAACCGGCAGCGAACTGCCTCCTGTGGGAGGATACCTTCAGGGCTGGGCAGCCTACAATGTTCAATACGACATGCAGGGAAGCGGTGGTGTGGATCTTACAGTGAATATCGGCACCACACGCCC
>DJVY01000107.1 GCA_002440885.1 Bacteroidales bacterium UBA6244 | reverse complement strand
GCTTTTGGACTGATCGTTTTGATCAGGCCGGTAAACGCTTTGGTCATCATAAGCTTACCCTTTATTGCAGGAAGTTATACTGCGTTTAAATCGGGGTGGTGGGCGTTAGTAAAAAAACCAAACTGGTTAATGTTTGGGCTTGTTCTTGCAGTCTTAATTACAGGCATTCAAAATGTAATTTATTGGTTACAAACCGGACATCCTTTTGTTTTCTCTTACCAGGGAGAAGGTTTTAATTTCTCCGAAATTCATATTTTTGATTTTCTTTTTTCTTTTAAAAAGGGGTTCTTTTTATACACCCCACTTGCTTTTGTCGCGATTGGAGGTCAGGTTTTCCTGTACCGACAATCCAAATACGCTGCATGGTGGTTATTGGGTTTTCTGGTTCTTGTAATCTACCTACTTAGTAGTTGGTGGCTCTGGTATTATGGAGGAAGTTTTTCGTCGCGCGTGATGGTGGAATATTTACCCTATTTTATGGTTCTTCTCGGCTTGATGCTTACCCACATCAAAACCCCAAAAACCGTTATTGGCCTCATCATTGTGCTCACCCTATTCTGCCAATTGCAAACCTATCAGTACCGCTACGGATATTTACATTACGACAGCATGACTAGCGAGAAATACTGGGATTTGATGCTAAATCCATTGGGGAAATAAGGAAGAAAAGTCGAAAAGAAGCCATTTAATCATGCCGTAGCGACTCAACGGGATCTTGCTCTGCAGCCTTGCGTGCAGGCAGAAAGCCGAAGATTATACCGACAGAAGCAGCCACACCAAACGAAAGGAGGATAGACCAAAACGAAACTATGGTCAAAATATCTGTTGAGAAGGTGATGATTTTAGCCATGACCACCCCGAGCACAACACCGATCAATCCTCCGGAAATACTAATAAAAGTTGCTTCCGACAGAAACTGGAAAATGATGTCACGGCGTGTGGCTCCGGTAGCCCGGCGCACGCCAATTTCGCGGATGCGCTCCATCACCGAAGCCAGCATGATGTTCATAATGCCGATACCTCCCACCACAAGGGAGATGCCGGCAATAGCACCCAGAACGATATTGAAAATATCTTTGGTTTTTTGCTCTTGTTTGAGTAAAAGTTCAGGGATGGTAATTTGAAAATCATCTACGCCCTGGTGGCGTCGTGTAAGCATTTTCTTAATGGCTTCAGCAGTTGCCGACAGCTGGCTGCTTTCTTTCACCTGAACCACAATTTTATCGAGCTGGTTTTCCGATTCGGTACTACCACCGGAAGAAAAGGAGATAGCTCCTCCTCCAAAAAAAATGATGCTGTTTCCTCCCATCAGGCTTGACTGATTCACCAGAGAACGGTCTTTATACCTGAGCAAGAGCGTTTTGATTGGAGCAAAAACACTCTTGCTGTAGTTGCTAACCCCCATATTCTCTGCTTTTTCGCTAACCTGGACACCTTTTAGCACCCCAATAACCTCGAGCCAAATGTTGCCACATTTAAGCTTCTGCCCTATGGGATCCTGGTTGGGGAACAACTTCCCGGCTACTTCAGGGCTAATTACGCAAACAGGAGCACCCATCTCACTTTGCATTTCACTAAACGTGACGCCATTCTTTAGCTCCTGATTAAAAATCTCAAAATAATCAGAAGTAACTCCCGACAAGTCTATATTTAACTTTTTTCCACTGCTTATGGCCAGTGTGGGGTAAATTACTTCGGGGCTGACCACCTTAACAGTGGGCAAATTTTGGGCAATATTGCTGACATCTTTAAGCGTCAGACCCGGCGAATACTTTTTGCTTAGGGTCTTTTCATCGCTTTCTTCATCGGTGTCGGTTTGGCTGTCGGTGGTTTTGGCCGAAATCACAATGTTATTCAACCCCACGAGTTTTATCTGATCGAGAATTTCCTGACGTGCTCCATTGCCAATGGCCATCATGGCGATTACGGCTGCTACGCCAAATATTATTCCAAGCGCCGTAAGTATGGAACGAAATTTATTGGCAAAAACCGCATCTAACGACAGGGTAAGTATTTGAAGATATCTTTCCAAAGCTGCTTGATTTTTTATTTATTTCTCCCCTGAGGCTTTTGTCCGTTAGGTTTTCCCTGCCTGTTTCCAGGACCACCCGGACGTTTCCGGCCACGCTCTTTATTGATTTCAACTGTATCTTCAGCGGGTTTCTCCACTTTGTATTTCTCTATTACTGCGTCATCCAAACGGCGCAACGACCACTGATCAGCCTGCTCAGGAGGAATGAGATAAACCTCGTCGTCCTCATCAAGTCCTTCGTGAATAATAATGTCGGTCTCACTGCTTTTTCCGGAAATAACTTGTTGCCGCCTTCCCGAAGTGGTGTAAACAAAACTCACTGTATCAATGGTATTTACAGCTTCGATGGGCACATACAACACCGAATCGATTATCTCGGTTATGATGCTGTTCTTGGTAGTCATGGAGGGGCGCAGGATGGAATCATATCCATCTATCTGAATCATCACCTCAAACACTTTGGCATTGGAGTTACGCATTTGTTCACCCATGTTGGCCACTTCGTGCACGACACCCGAAAAACGTTTATCCGGAAAGGCATCGATTTCGATAATGGCTTCCTGTCCGGTTTTTACTTTGGATATATCAATTTCATTGACGTAAGTGCGTGAATTCATTGCACTTAGGTTTGGAAGGATGGCCACCACATTTTCCCAGCTACTGATTTGGTCGCCGGCACCCAGTTTCTGCCCCGACCAATCGCGCTTGTAGTTCACCATACCCGACTTGGGTGCGATTATAGTAAACTCCTTCTTTAAATCGACAAACTCATTCAACACACGGCGGGCTTTTTCGAGGTTTGTTGCCACCTCGCGCATATTCGCTACCGATTGTTGCTGCTTAATGGTATAATTTTGAAGGGTCTGTGTATAGGCGCGCTCCGTTTTTTCCAGGTCGATCTGCACCTGGCGTTGGGTTGCAGGTGGTTCATAAATGGATTGGTCGACGATAATTTTTTTCTCTTCTGTTTGGTATTTTAAATTGATCAGCTCATCGCGGGCACTCCGAAGGGTGAGGGTGGTGTCAAGCTGGGTTTTGATAAACTGTGTTTCGAGTTTTTCCACCTCTAATTCCTGGTCTTTTATTTGATTTTCCAAATCACTTCTGTCGATAGTAGCCACCCACTGACCCGAGTCGACCACCGTACCATCAGGAACGATGTCTTCGATAGTATACCGGTGTATACGCGCGTTGCGAAGCCCATTGGCATTTGGCCCCATGATGTTTTCACTGGATCGGGCTTCAAGCTCACCCGTGGTGGTAACCTGAATTAAAAACTGTCCTCTCTTCGCTTTTACCATGATGGTATTTTCTGTTGCCATATCGTCTGACATGAAAAACCACAAAAAGGCAATCAGCGCAATAATTACACCAAGGAGTACAAGTAGATTTTTACGTTTCATTGACATTTAAGTTAAGAGTTGGTAAAGGTACAATCGTTGACCAAAACAACAACGCATTTTTTTACAGATAATTGTAATTTTCCTGCAAACGATCAAAAAGCTAAGGCCGGAAGCTACGATTGGCTGTTTAAAGGCGGAGTTACTCTAACTTTATAAGAAGGAATTTGGTTTCATATTTCTCAAAAAGTAAGGGCTTGGTCAGCACTTGAATTTCTTCTCCGAGGACATTCACCTCACTTATCGACAAAGCTTTTGTTTCCCGTTTTAACCGATCAACATCGAGCATGGCCTGATCACCTTCAGTTTCACGCAAGTGCAATACAATAGCCTCTTTCGTGTTGGCCAGTTGCGAATCCACCAATAGCAGGTTTGGCACATCGATGTTCAGAACCGATCTTGGGTAGTACATATCGTTAACAGCGCCTGACGGAATTACACGGGCCGCAAGTGGAATCCTGTTTTCCCATCCAAAGTGTGTTGCCGCAGTATTGGAGTTGTTTTTCATAGAAGTGATGTAATAATTCCACGACATCCCCCCTTCCTGACTTGCTTTGAAATTGGTTGTCCAATAGTTATTAAGCACCCATGAATACACGTGCGTTTTTTCAGGTTGATAGGTATAATAAAAATGGCCGGTGTTTATCTCACCAAACTGAACCAATGGGGTGCTTTTGCTGCTAAATACAATTTGCGCCTCCTGATTTCGAACGGAAGCGAAATTTTGCAAGAGATTCCAGTCGGAAGAAGTCCCTTCCAGTTGATTAAACCCCGGACGGACAGTTCCTCCCTGAACTTCATAGCTAAGCTCGCCCGACGGAGTCATTGTGAATGGGAAAGCCACGTATAGCGCTTCAGGAGTGGATACATTCAATTTGCGTGTAGCGTAAAGCAGTTCGATTTTCTTTTCGTGGTGATAAAGACGTATTTCGATTTGAACACCAGACTCATCCGAACACTTTTCGAGCGACCCGGTTATCCTGACACTGTTCCACAGCTCACCCGGAATCACTTCTGAAACCTGTACCTCTTCCAAAGAATGAAGTTGTTTTCTCAAGGGAACATAGGTTGTATCTCTGTTGGAACCGGTCAAACGCTCCAGAACATGTCTGTTTTCAAGCTCTTCATAAATCAGGGCTCCCAGCTGCGTCTCGCTTTCCTGATCAACCAACTCATGGTTTAGCTCTTTATCATAAATATGCGAAACAGTGCCTCTTTTTGCATCGATGGTGATTTTATAGTAATTGTTTTCAAGTTGATTTTCAGGCTTCAAACTTGTTCCCGACTTGGTTTTGGTACTGTTTACTTCAACACGAAGCAGGGCATATCCCATCGCCGGAATATCATTTACCCAGAGCGACCAATAACTACCATCATTCCTACTGCTCATGAGATGCGCATCCACCGCATTACCGTCTTCATCCAAAATTTTGAAATCTTTGTCCAAAGGAAGAATTTGATGGTCGATATACACCTCTGCCAAACCAGAGCGCTTCCAGTTCAGGGTATTAAAAACCGCAATGGTTGGAACATCTGATTTTGGAATAAAGGGTTGTAGATATCCCAGTGCTTTTTCTTTCAACAGACCGGATTGTTTTACTGCCGACCAGGCGTAAGCAGATTTTTGCCCCCACTGAACAATTACATTTTCGGCCATGGGATCGGAAATGCTTACATCCGCACCAAATGTATGTTCATCATAAAACAGAAGGTTATCATAACAATCACGTATATCCACATTAATTTGATCAGGAATATCAGCTCCCATCAGGCGCGCCATGGAAAACAGGCCCATGTTGCCAATCATCTCGGCGTGGGTTGACCGGGCTGCTTTGGTTTCATTCATGGCCGACCCAAAGCCATCCGACCACCAATCAGGCCAGGCTACTTGTTTTACAGGAAGATGTGCGCCCTCATGCTCATCCAGATAGGTCATGAACTCACGGGCCAGCGAAATCTTTAGTTTTGGCCATTCGTATTTTTCATTCCACTCTTTTACGATATCGCAAGCAATGGTAGAAGGTGGCGAGTTATCAGTAACATAACCCGAGAACTGAAATGCTGTATGATTAAAAGGGTAGTTTTTACGTTCCAGATCTTCCAGGTAGTTCGACAAATTGGCGCTGAACGCATCGATATTCCCAGTAGTAAGACCTAACGAGTTTCCATGCATATAGTGCTCACTACGGTAGGCCAGCAGGCGATTCCCGGCAGGCGATTCCCACCAGAAAGCTGTTGGTTTGTCAAAAGGAATTTGTGCTCGATGCCCATGTTGACCCATGATCAGGTACTTTACTCCCGTGTTGTTAAATAAATCAACCATGCACCAGCCAATACCATTTACATCATTTTGCATGGCTGTACTTACTTCAATTCCTTTTTCTTTAAAGTGAGTCAGCGTCTGGGTTTGCATGGCCAGCGATGTTTCATCAACTACTTCTGAATAGTTAAAAAACATCCCTGTAACTTCTATACGACCTTCCTTAATACGTTGAAGTAAACGATTTATCTGACTTTCAGGCCTTGCTTTAAGGTATTCCCTAACTGTCCACGCGGCTTCGCAAGTCCAGCGGAATTTGGCCTCCTCCGGGTAATTGTCGGTTTGATCGCAAAAATCGAGGGCAAAATCGATATACCGCAAATGTTCTGCCAGTATTTCAGTTTGAGAACGGGTATACCCGATATCTGTGTGGGAATGTTGAACCAGATAAATGGTCCATTCTTTTACAGGAGCTAGCCAAAAGGTATGATATGAGGCTGGCATGCCTCCGGTTTCAATTTTGGCTGTAAAAAAAGCAGAGTCTGCAACGACAGGGAGTAGAAAATCAATCTCGTTGACGCCCGGAATCAGGGTTGTGATTGCACGCTGATCGCCAATGGTAATGGTTGAATTAACAGGATCTCCCAGATGTATCATTTTTATCCGGGCAACATGTTTAAACTCATCACCTGCTTTAGTAACCACCCCAAGCTGTTTTATAGCAATATCCTCTTCCAGAGACACCTTATAAGTCATGAACCAAATCTGGCTATCCTTATCAATGGCCTCTATTTTGATTTGCGCCGCTTCACCTGGAACGACAAGTGATATGGGAACTGTCAACACGGCAAAACCCATTTGATCGCCGTGCCTGTCAACCATCGTTTTGTGAAAAGTTAATTGAGATCCCTGATCGCCCTCTATCGTCCATTTTGTCAGGTTATTAGAAACCGGACTTTGAAAAGAGCCCAACCTTTGGTCATTAATACAAATGATGAATGTTTGAGGTGTCGGGGTTACATCCATCCCATAGAGCCAAACAAAGGATATTTCTTCATCTTTAAACTCAGGAGGCACGATTCGGGTATTCCAAACAATGGGTTGAAAGTCCTTGTTTGCCCTGATCAACAAACAAGCCTCAGAATTGGATAAAGGGGAATGATAGGTAAAATTGTTTCCCGACACGACCTCTTGGTAACCAACCATATAACTATTCTGTCCGTTTAGACAAACCAACCAGAACAATGAAAAAAGCAAAATGATAATTCTATTCATATTGACTCAATTGACTTTAACAGATACGCCGGAATCCTGAATCAAACACCATTAAGCGAAATGAACTCATAGCTGACTCCCTTCCATTCTTTGTGTTTTTTTTACCAGCTGTTAGCCAGAGTATTTCTGTTATAAAAATTTTGGCCTCAAAGGTAAAATTTTTACCCCAGTATTTATTTATCAAGTTGATCATTTACTTTAACAGCCTTAAGACCTGGTCGTTTTTGCCTCTTTGACTCCAGGTGGTTGGGCACTTCAAAAAATCGGAAATCGGGAACTTATTACTAGAATAACTGTTGGTTTTTAGCATTTTGTGGACACTGACTGCTTTCCATGAAAATTTCAACTCTACCGAATCATTTCGAAATTAAAAATGTGACTATATTTGAGCTTCATTTATCAACAAAACCATGAATTTGAAATGAACTCGTTGGAAAGGCCTGCTCCGGTTGACGGACAAAGATTTCGATCATGTGTTTGGTAACTCAAATTATAACAGAAATAATCGCTAGAGTTGGGCTTATTCTCTCCGCTCTGGCATAAAAAAAAGAAACAACATGATAGCAAAAACACCAAAACCACCATATTATGCTGTGATTTTTAGTTCAACAAGAACCATAGGAGATAATGGATATTCTGAAATGGCGGACAAAATGGTAGAATTAGCAAGCCAACAGGACGGATTTCTTGGAGTTGAAAGTGCGAGAAATGAAATTGGAATTACAGTTTCATACTGGAAAGATTTGAATTCAATAAGACAATGGAAAGAAAATACTGAACATTCAATTGCCAGAAAAAGTGGTCGAAAAGAATGGTATAAAAGCTTTAAAACGAGAATTGCAATAGTAGAACAAGATTATGAATTTGCTAGGTAGATTGACATTCCCTTCCCCATCACAGAAATCACCCAACAGAACAATCTTAATCCCCCAAAGCAGTTAACAACCGTTTGTTAGTTCTTCCTGTGAATTGAGTCGGGGTTAACCAATAAAATAACCTAATTTTGTAGTTGGTTCTTCAACTATCCTGATATGACTAAGAAAAACATTGTCCTTTTACTTGCCGCCCTCATCCCTGTTTTGTTGCTGCTGTATTACTTCTTTGGTGATACAATGAAGTCGGTAAAGGGAGATCCCTGGGCGTTGGTACCCGGGGAGTCGGCTTTGGTTTTAGAATTGGATCAGCCGGGTATGGTCTTCGACAAATGGAACAATGAAAATGCCTTGGGGGAATCATTGTCTGCGCTGCCGGAATTTACCAAGTTACTGACACATAGCCGACTTCTGGATAGTTTGCTGACCTCTAAACCTACCCTCTTACAAAAGTTAAAAGCATCGCGACTGCTTCTCTCGGTGGCCTTCGACACCTTGAGTCAACAGCCTGACCTTGTATTAATCAGTCATATTCAGCAATATATCAATCTCACCGAATTCAGGCATTTTCTGTCGAAAGAACTGGGCAACACCTATGCGGTTATCGAGCTGGATGTTGCGGGATATAATGTTTTAAAAATCCTGAACGGGGTTACCAATCAGATTACATGTGTAGCCTATGACGAGGGCAACCTGATGCTGTCGTTTGGAATGGAGGGAATTACGAAAGCGCTGGTGGGCAAAACTTTAGCAAAAAAACATTTTTCGGCGCAATCCGACTGGAGAGCACTTCGGGCAACCTCCGGCAAGCATGTCGACGCGCGGTTGTATATCCAATACAGCTATTTCTCGCGGTGGCTGGCTTCTGTTTCATCCGATATGGAAAAAAATACGGCCGCGTGGTTGTCACATTTTTCTGATTGGACCGAAACAGATGTCATCCTTAAAAAAGATCAGCTTTTGATGGCCGGTTTTACGCTTTCTGATTCAACTTCATTTTTATCCGGATTTCAAGACCAAAAACCTGCCGGCAATACCTGTTTCAACCTTTCTCCATTTAACACCAACTTACTGCTTTCGTACGGATTTTCTGATTTTTTCTCGTGGTATAATAGTCCGGTTTCTACACGAAATCAATTTCGGTCAACCGGGAGTAATCGCAACGAATTGGAAAAAATCGCCTCTGAAGTGGGAACAGAAGTGGCGTTGGTTTCGAATGCTGAACAGACCTCAGGATATTTGGGGGGTACCTGGGTGCTGGTAAAGTCGAAAGATAAGGCCAGGATGGCGGCCTATTTACGGCGACTGGCCGAAAACAAAGGAAAGTCTCCTGCCGGGAGGTATAACGGATATGTGATTAGTTATATATCTGACGCTTCATTATTGTCAGGGTTGTTTGGCGATATTTTTCCGGCATTCGCAAAAAATTACTACACCTTCATCGACGATTTCGCTGTGTTCGCCAACAGCGAAAACAGTTTGATCAATTTGCTCAGGTACTACGAAACCGGCAAAACCCTCGATCTGAACGACAATTTCAAGTCGTTCTCCAACAACCTGGCTTCTGAGTCCAATATCTTGCTGTACTTTAAACCGGGGAGTCTGATGGGGCGGGTTTCTGAATTTACTAACCAGTTCACTTCACGCAAGTTACAGATCTACGAACAGGTTGTCGACAGGTTTCAGGGTGTGGCCTTGCAGTTCTCTGCCGGCCGTGACTTCACGTATACCAACTTTTATGTGAAACACGCCACCGAGGTGAGGGAAGAAAATCTGGCTGTGTGGAAGGCATCGCTCGATAACGAAATTATTCACAAACCCATCCTGGTAAGTAATCACCGCGATGAAGACCAAAATATCGTGGTTTTTGATGACACCCCGGCTGTTTATTTAATTGATTCGGATGGCGATGTACTCTGGAAACAACGCCTCGAAGGAAAGCCTTTTGGTGAGATTTTTGAAGTGGACTATTTCAAAAATGGCAAAGTGCAGTACTTGTTTAACACCACGAGCCACCTTTACCTGATGGACGTACAAGGCAGAGCAGTAGCTTCTTATCCAAAAACATTGCACCTTTTTGCCACCAACCCGCTCAGTGTATTCGATTATTCGGGAAGTAAAGACTACCGTCTGCTCGTGGCACAGTCGGATAAAAAAGTCAATAATTTCTCGATCGATGGCCGTGAGATTGCCGGGTGGGACAAGCCCCACATGCAGGATCTGGTAAGTGAGCCGGTTACGCGGCTGGTTATCAACGGGAAAGACTACATCATCAGCACCGATATCAATGGCCGGGTAAAAATTGTTGACCGACAGGGCAAGGAGCGGATTTCAGTGGCCGGAAAATTTGCCAAAGCACGGAACTCGCATTACCACATCAACAGAACCAACAGCAAAGGCATTATTTTAACCACCAATACCGTCGGGAAACTGGTGTATATATCTGCAACAGGAAATATTAAAACCACCGATTTCGGAAATTTCAGCCCCGATCACTTCTTCCTATACGAAGACTTTAACGGCGATGGGGTGATCGACTTTATTTTTGTCGATGGCCGGGAGTTAAAAGTATTCGATCGATTTAAAAAGCTAATATTTAGCTATACTTTTGGTTCTGAAATCACCCTGCGTCCCGAATTTTTCAGTCTTGGCAAACGCCAGAAAGTACTAGGTGTGGTAGCCAACAGCGAAAAAACGATTTACCTTTTCGACAACAAAGGAAATACCATTATCAGCTCAGGGTTGGTAGGCGAAACACCATTCACTGTTGGTAGTGTTGGCAACGACCGCAAAATAAACCTGATCTCAGCAGCCGGTAATACGCTCTACAATTACCGGATAAAGTAAATAATGCAGCAATTGTGATTAAAAAATTACACTTTTGTAATTAATAAACGATCTAAATTACTACTTTTGGCAACTCATTTAAAATAAGATGCAATGATTATTGGAATAATCAAAGAACCCGATTTTGAAAACCGTGTAAGTTTATTGCCTGAAGGCGTCAGGGACTTAAAAAAGCTCAAAGTGGATGTGGTTGTCGAGCAGGGCGCAGGCTTAAAAGCGTTTGCTGCCGATGATCTGTATGAGAAAGAAGGGGCTAAAATACTCAGTCGTGAGCAGGTACTTGCCAAAGCGGAGGTGTTGTTGATGATCAACACACCCACCCAAGATGTGGTGGCTTCCAAAAAAAGCAACCAGGTCGTGTTGAGTGTGGTCAATCCTTTTTTCAACAAAGCGGTAGTCGCTGATTTTCTAAAAAATGGGCAAACCGTTTTTAGTCTGGACTTAATTCCCCGAACCTCCAGGGCGCAGTCGATGGACATCTTGTCGTCGATGGCGACCATTGCCGGTTACAAAGCTGTGCTGGAGTCGGCGGGCTTGTTGCCGCATTTTTTTCCTATGTTCATGAGTGCCGCCGGAACAATTCGACCAGCCAGGGTGTTAATTCTGGGTGCAGGTGTAGCCGGACTCCAGGCTATTGCTACCTCGCGTAAGCTAGGAGCTGTGGTGGAGGTGTTCGACGTTCGCTCGGCAGTAAAAGAAGAAGTGGCCAGTTTGGGTGGCAAGTTTATTGAAGTGGAGGGAGCGCGCGAAGAAAAATCGGCCGGAGGTTATGCTGTAGAGCAAACCGACGAATTCAAAGCCAAGCAAAAGCAATTAATTCACGATCATGCTGTTAAATCGAATGTGGTGATATGTACCGCCCAAATACCGGGACGTAAAGCGCCGCTTTTGCTCGAAAAGGCTACCGTAGAAGCCATGAAACCGGGGTCTGTAATTATCGACCTGGCAGCCTCCACCGGAGGAAATTGCGCCGTTACCGAGAACGGGAAAGTGATACTTCATTCCGGAATCACGGTTGTTGGCAAATCTGATTATCCTTCAGCCATGCCCTCCGACGCCAGCAAGATGTTTGGAAATAATTTGCTTAACTTTATCAAACTCATCATCAATAGCGACGGGAACCTGAACCTGAATTTTGAAGATGACATTGTTAAAAACACCTGCATGACCCACGACAAGCAGTTGTTTAATGAACGTGTAAAGGCTTTTATGAATGAATAAATTTTTATAACCATGCAAGAGACTCTAACTTTCTTTTTCGAATACCGTCAGGCCATATTCATTGTGATCTTGTCCATTTTTCTGGGCATTGAGGTCATTAGCAATGTACCTGCCATACTACACACTCCCTTAATGTCGGGAGCCAATGCCATTCACGGGGTCGTGATCATCGGCGCTATTATTGTAATGGGACACGCCCATACCACGCTGGCCATGGTGTTGGGATTTTTGGCCGTAGTGCTGGGCACACTTAACGTGGTGGGGGGCTTTGTTGTTACCGACCGCATGCTCGACATGTTTAAAAAGAAACCAAAAAAAGACATTAAAAGCTAGTGAACAATGGATAAAATCATAACAATCTCAGATACAATTTCCTTTACACTCACCGACTCCATCCTCGAAATATCTTACCTGATAGCTTCGGTATTGTTTATTGTCGGGTTAAAAATGTTGAGTAACCCGCAGTCGGCACGTAGAGGAAATATTTATGCAGCCATAGGCATGGTACTGGCCATCATCACCACCATTTTATTTCACAAACAAGACGGTCAACACATTGGCAACATACCTTACATCCTGGTGGCCATTTTCATTGGAACAGTGATTGGCTGGGTCATCGCAGTAAAAGTAAAAATGACCGCCATGCCGCAGCTGGTCTCTCTATTTAATGGAATGGGAGGGGCAAGTGCTGCCTTGATTTCACTCATGGAGTTCCCGCACATCAGCACGGCCCTGGTTGAAGCCCACGGCCTGCTCAACGGGCATGTTCTGGCCATCCTGCTGGGGCTGGTTATTGGAAGTGTTTCGTTTGCCGGATCAATGGTTGCCTTTGGGAAACTCGACGGGCGAATTGGCGACATCCGGAATCCGATCATGCGCTATATCAACATGGCCTTGCTGCTTTTCGTACTGGCCTTTATTGTTTATGTTATGACTCTTGGGAAAGTCAATCCCCAGGATGTTACCTATTTGATATACATCTTGCTGGCTGTTTCGTTGGTTTACGGAATCGCTTTTGTAATGCCTATTGGCGGAGCAGATATGCCGGTAGTTATTTCGCTACTCAACTCATTTACAGGTGTTGCCGCAGCCATGGGCGGGTTTTTATACGATAACCAAGCCATGCTCACCGGAGGTATTTTGGTCGGTTCGGCTGGAACCATTCTCACCGTACTCATGTGTAATGCCATGAACCGATCGCTGTTGAATGTGATTATTGGCGCCTTTGGAGGTGGCGGAGCGGCCATGGAACACGAAGAAGGAACAGTAAAAGAAATCTCCTTATCCGATGCGGCCGTACTGCTCAATTACTCTCAAAAGGTGGTGATAGTTCCCGGATACGGATTGGCCGTGGCCCAGGCCCAGCACATTTGCCACGACCTGGATAAAATGCTCGAAAGCAAGGGTGTGGAAGTAAAATACGCCATCCATCCGGTGGCAGGTCGCATGCCGGGGCACATGAACGTGTTGCTGGCCGAAGCCGATGTACCCTACGACAAACTCATAGAAAGCGACGACATCAATCCCGAGCTTCCCAATACCGATGTGGTGGTGGTGATTGGTGCCAACGATGTGGTAAACCCCGCCGCCCAGGACGACCCCTCCAGTCCCATCTACGGCATGCCCATCGTGAATGCCCGTGCCGCCAAAAACATCATCGTGATGAAACGGGGAATGGGTAAGGGCTACGCGGCCATCGAAAATTACCTGTTCTATAACGACAAAACCCGCATGCTTTTTGGCAATG
>DJVY01000150.1 GCA_002440885.1 Bacteroidales bacterium UBA6244 | reverse complement strand
ACCTCCGTGTAATAGCTATATCACAAAAAACACAAAGAAGTCACAAAGGCAATAATAGCAACTCAAAAAAAGAATTAACCGTTCTAAATGCTCTTCAAAAGTAATTATTCTGCCTCAACTAACCGACCCTTTTTCATGGCAATTGTCACAAACTGTTGTGAGGATGGTTTTTTTGCCTGACCCGATTCTTTACCTCAGGAGTGGCGTAACTCATCCTATTTTGTATTTTTACCGGGCAAAAAAAATGAAAAGATGTACCATCCCCCCGACTACTACCAAGTAGATGAATTACTTACCGAAGAGCACCTGCTGGTGCGCACGTCCATTCGCAAATGGACCGACAGGGCCGTGTTACCCATTATCGACGACTATGCCCACCGCCATGAGTTTCCGCTGCACCTGATCAGGGAAATGGGCGAGATAGGAGCTTTCGGCCCATATATCCCCGAAAAATATGGCGGATCTGGCCTCGACCAGATAGCCTATGGCGTGATTATGGCAGAGCTGGAACGTGGCGACTCGGCCATTCGCAGTGCGGCTTCTGTGCAGTCATCACTGGTGATGTACCCCATCTATGCCTTTGGCAGCGAAGCACAACGAAATAAATACCTGCCCTTGCTGGCTTCAGGAAAAATGGTGGGGGCATTCGGGCTCACCGAACCCAACTTTGGCTCCGATCCGGGGCACATGCTCACGCGCCTGCAAGATAAAGGCTCGCACTTTTTGCTCAACGGATCTAAGATGTGGATCACCAACTCGCCCATCGCCGACGTGGCTGTGGTGTGGGCAAAAGATGAACAAGGTGTCGTGAGGGGTGTGCTGGTAGAAAAAGGTATGCCCGGCTTTACCGCTCCGGAGACCCTTAAAAAATGGTCGCTTAGGGCATCGCTTACCGGCGAACTTGTTTTCGATCAGGTGGAAATACCGAAAGAAAATCTGCTGCCCAACATCAAAGGACTAAAAGGCCCGCTGATGTGCCTCAACTCCGCACGGTATGGCATCGCCTGGGGCGTGCTGGGGGCAGCAATGGCCTGCTACGACACCGCACTGCGCTATGCCCTCGAAAGAAAACAGTTCGGCAAACCCCTGGCTTCATTTCAGCTGCAACAGAAAAAACTGGCCGAGATGGTGACTGAAATCACCAAAGGTCAACTGCTCGCCTGGCGTCTGGGCACGTTGCGCAACGACGATAGAGCAACACCTGCTCAAATTTCTATGGCCAAACGCAACAACGTAGAGATGGCACTAAAGGTAGCCCGCGAAAGCCGTCAGGTGCTCGGTGCTATGGGAATCACAGGCGATTTCCCCATCATGCGCCACATGTCCAACCTCGAGTCGGTGATTACCTACGAGGGTACACACGACATACACTTACTTATCACCGGCATGGACATCACCGGAATACCTGCTTTTGAATAAACATGGGTTGACATCGGTTTCGGAATGTGCTAATTTTGCCGGTTCATTTACATGACCAAAATGATAAAATACATAACGCTATTCCTGCTGCTTACAGCTACCCTTACGGGAAAAAGCCAGCAGGTGAACAAAACAATAATCGACCCCGAACTGGGTACGGAGGTAATGATTGGCTACTGCAACAAAGTCGGACTGGAGAAAGGCCCGATTGGAGCTGAGTTTAGTTCCGAATTTGAAGCGTATAACCCCCAGAAAAAGTACATCGAAAAACTTACCGCACCCATCGATGCCGTGGAGTTTACTATCGTGCTGGGGACATGGTGCAGCGACAGCCGTGAGCAAGTGCCCCGCTTTTATAAAATTCTCGACCAAACAGGATATAACCCCAAAAGGGTCAAAGTGATTGGCGTCGATTCGAATAAATCGGCTATCCTGGTCGACATCCGCGACCTGAACATACAACGAGTGCCGACCTTTATCGTCTACAAAAACGGGATTGAAGTAGGCAGAATTATCGAAACACCGGAGAAAAAATTAGAACGGGACCTCTGGAACATCATTTCAGAAACCCCATAACTTATCATCCATGAAGGTATTTAACACCATTGCTCAGATGCAGGAATTTTCGGCTGATGCCCGCCGACAGGGGAAAGCCATTGGCTTTGTCCCAACAATGGGGGCATTGCACCAAGGTCACCTGGACCTGATGAGGCAGGCGAAAAAAGAAAACACCTACCTGGTAGTAAGCATTTTTGTAAACCCGATACAGTTTAACAACCCGGAAGATCTGGAGAAATATCCACGCGATCTGAACCGCGACCTGGATTTGCTGAAAACTGTCGCCTGCGATGTGGTGTTCGCGCCCACAGTGTCAGAGATGTACCCTGAAACAGTGACCGAAAAGCATGATTTCGGAGCTTTGGAACAGGTGATGGAAGGCGCTACACGCCCCGGACATTTTAACGGCGTGGCCGTAGTGGTTAAAAAACTTTTTGAAATAGTGCAACCGCTTCGGGCTTATTTCGGCGAAAAAGACTACCAACAGCTGCTGGTGATAAAAAAACTCGTGCAAAAGGAACATTTCCCTGTTCAGGTAATCCCCTGTGCCATCGTACGCGAACCCGACGGACTGGCCATGAGTTCACGCAACACAAGGCTTAACGCCGAAGAAAGAGCCCTTGCTCCCCGAATTTACCAGATACTCCGCGAAGCGAAGCAACAGGCGGCATTCCTGTCGCCGGAAGCCCTGCAAAAGTGGGGAGAAGATCGTTTCCGGGAAGAAAAAAGCTTCAATCTTGTTTATTTTCAACTGGCCGACGACACCGAACTTCAGCCTGTATATGACTGGAAAAGCCAATCCGGTGTGCTGGCTTTTGTGGCACTCCAGCTCGGATCAGTGCGATTAATCGACAATATCCGAATTATTTAATAATTTTGCAGCCGGGATGTCCTAATATTTACTCATCCGATCATGAATATACAAGTTTTAAAATCGAAAATCCACCGGGCTACCATCACCATGGCCAACCTCAACTACGTGGGGAGCATAGCCATTGACGAAGACCTGATGGACGCGGCCAACCTTATTGAAAACGAGAAAGTTGAAATATTTAACATCAACAACGGCGAACGTCTGGCTACTTACGTGATTAAAGGGGAACGCGGTTCGGGAACTATTTCGTTAAACGGAGCGGCCGCCCGTAAAGCCATGGCCGGCGATCTGGCGATTATTGTGTCGTATGCCGCCATGGATTTCGAAGAAGCCAAAAAGTATAAACCGGCCATCATATTTCCCGATAAAAACAACAAACTAAAGTAATTTCTTGACAGCCATCCTCCAGAAAAGAGTTTTAAACGTCGTTCAGTACTTGGTATTGCTGGGGTTCGGACTCGTGTTGCTGTGGCTGAGTTTCAGAA
Organism: Bacteroidales bacterium UBA6244; assembly: GCA_002440885.1. Taxonomy (GTDB): domain Bacteria; phylum Bacteroidota; class Bacteroidia; order Bacteroidales; family F082; genus UBA6244. The sequence goes on along the minus strand of DJVY01000150.1, from coordinate 11,731 downwards.
ACCTCGACATGAATCTGGTTTGGCAGGACATACGCGAAGCCCGTTATGTCTGGCTTATCCTATCGCTGTTCGTAGCGCTGATATCGCATTATTTCAGGGCCTTACGCTGGAATTTACTCATCAACTCCATGGGATACCAAACCCATACCGCCCATACGTTTTTCGCCGTAATGGTGGGATACATGGCCAACACCGCCGTACCTCGCATGGGTGAATTTATGCGTTGCGGCGTGCTTTCGCGGAAAGAAAATATCCCTTTCAACGCGTTGTTCGGCACGGTAATTTCTGAGCGCCTGTTCGATTTGGTTGTCCTGGTGCTGATCATCTTTGCGGTAATCATCTTTCAGTTTACCCTGCTCGAAAACATGCTGCATAACATGGTCGTGCATCTGGCAGGTCGTTCTGAGTCAGGATTGCTGTATCCTGCTTTGTTCCTGATCGCGCTGATCGTGTTGTTTGTCGGGGCATTGTGGTTTGTGAAATACAAAAAAGTCTACCTCCATCAGTTTGCAGCGTATCGCAAATTAAGCGGATTTATTCACGGACTGCTTGATGGCATAAAAACCATTGTGCGCCTGAAACAAAAAGGGTTGTTTCTGGTGTACACTTTTTTCATCTGGGTAGCCTACATCGGCATGGTTTACCTGCCTTTTTACATGTTTCCCGACACCATCCACCTGACCATCCTCGATGCCCTCACCCTCATGTCGATAGGTAGTCTGGGAATTGTAGCCCCTGTACCCGGCGGCATTGGCACCTACCATTTCATTGTAAAAGCCGTACTCTTCGAGCTTTATCATATCAACCCCATTACAGCAGGATCGTTTGCCGCCATCACCCACGCCGGACAAACTTTTATCAACGTAACCACAGGCGCACTGGGTTATTTTTACCTCACTTTACTCACCAAACAACAAAAACCAACGCATGAAAAAATCAGAACTCATCGCCCGTAAAATGCCCAACCCCGACGCTTTCAGCAAGATGCTTGGGGTCTGGAGGTTTCAGGAAAAGAAAATTGTTTTCACCAACGGCTGCTTCGACCTCCTGCACCTGGGCCATATTGATTACCTCGCCAAAGCCAAAGACCTCGGCGACATCCTCGTGGTTGGCGTCAACACCGATATGTCGGTAACACGACTCAACAAAGGAAAAAACCGCCCCATCACCGACCAACAAAGCCGGGCTACCCTGTTGGCCTCCTTGTTTTTCGTGGATGCAGTAGTCCTTTTCGATGAAGACACCCCCTACGAACTGATAAAAACTGTGCAACCCGATGTACTAGTAAAAGGCAGCGACTACAAACCCGAAGAAATTGTTGGTTACGATGTAGTTACCGCCAAAGGAGGGATGATAAAGACACTTGATTTTCTGGAAGGTTACTCCACTACCTTGATTGAACAAAAGATATTAAAAGGCTGTTAGCTGGTGGCTGGTGGCTAGTTGTTGGCTATTGGCTAATTTGCTCCGTGAATGACAATACAAAACGAGTTGTCCTCCGGAATGAAGGCACTTTCATGGCAGTCACCCCAAAGCCTAAAAAACAATTCAAATGAAGCTTGTCAAACCTACTCCAAGTCAGTTTTTAATCCCAGAGGCAGGGTATCGGCTTTAATGATATTCCAAAGATGATCTGACCCAGGGCCTTTGTCTTTGTTGGTCAGCACGATAAGGGTTTTATGGTGACGCATATCGCGGATATAAAATGTACGGAAACCCTTCCACCATCCAAAATGATAGGCCACACTGTCCATGTTTTCGCGAATACGAAATCCAAACCCGTAGTTGTCCTTTCGTTTCCAGTACTTCGGGCTACCCGGCGTAAAGGCTTGTTTCAGCAACGAATCGGGGACAAGTGTAAATTGATCAAGGGCACGGTCGAATTTGTAAAGGTCCTCAACCGAAGTGTACACATTTTTATCGCCCATAACGCCATTCAGGTAATCGTTTTCCATCTCGCGCCATCTCCGCCCACGGTGATAATATCCCGGCACCCCTTCATCTATGTAAGTCGACACCACGGTATCGCCGCGCATGTTATAAACAAATGAACTGTCCATGCCCAGCGGACTAAAAATCCGCTCCTCAACAAATGCATCAAAAGAATCGCCCGAAACCGCCTCCACGATGTTGGAAAGCAAAGCATAGTTTGTGTTGCAATAGTGAAACCCGTTATTGGGTGTAAAGTACATATCCGGTTTGTGTGTAACGAACAGGTCAAACATGTCCTGGTTGTCCATTGGTTTCTTTTTATCAGGCCACTTGTCCTGGCTCAGGCTCATATAACGCGGCAAACCCGACCGATGAGTCATCAACATCCTGCAGGTAATGCCCTCGTACGGAAAATCAGGGAGATAAGTTCGGATATCCTTATCGAAATCGAGTATTCCATCATTTTTTAAAATCATGATGGCCATAGCACTGAACATCTTCGACACAGAAGCCAGCTGAAAGGGATCACGGATGGTGAGTTCCCCCTTACGGTTGCGCACATTGTAGTCCCCATAAGCTTTTTTGAAAACCAGATGACCCTTTTCGGCATACAATACAGCGCCGTTAAACCCGGTTATTTTCCTCAACCACTCAAACTTCTGGTCCAGTTCGCTTGCTTTTTTGCTGATGATCAGGCTGTCCAAATTAACGATCGCTCCAGGCGATAAAACCACCGGAGGCAGCTCTACAGCTTCAGTCGCGATACGATCCTCGTTCACGCACGACGTGAACAACACCGCTAAAACACCGAATAACCAGATAAGGATTTTCATAAGACCGGCAAAAATAACAATTCCTCCCTTCCTCCCATTCCGATTTTAACATAAAAAAGGCCACACTATCCGAATTCGTAATGCGAAAAACCTCATCAAAAACAGATGAAAAAACCAAGAACCTATGAGCCAATTTATTAAACCAAACGGCATAAAATTTGCTCTGCTTTTTACATGCAAAATAGTTTTATCATATTCGTAATTGCGTATTTGCTGATTGTCCTGGCAACGGCCTTCCTATCGACAGGACGGCGTATAAGTTTTATTTCGGCACTGGCTATTGCTCTATTTTTCACTCCTTTAATTGGACTCATCGCCGTACTTTCCACCGATCACATCCTTCGAAAATCCAGAATTTCAACCCATTACTGCTGTCCGGTATGTAAGAGAGAGTATCCGGGTCATCAGGACTTCTGCCCAACCTGCCATACCTAAAGCAAACATATAAAGCTAACCCCCACCAAACACGTGCAAATCATTTAGCCTGGAGTTGTTTTCAATACTACACACAGCCTCCGTATTGATGTAGCAGGACAAGGTGACCACCTGACAAAGTTACAAAAGTGACTAAAAGTTATGATTTTACTTCCTAATTAACAGGAATCAAGCCAAGGCAAACAGCAGAGCCTAAATCGGTTTCATGCAATCATTATCGTATTGTCCCCTTAGCTGAAGGAGCTTTTCCGCGCAAGTGCTGCAGAAATGACTCTTTTTCTGGTCGAGGTCTTCCACGTAAGTGCTTGACCGCATGATGCAAACCGGATTCATGCAATGAATTAACCCAAAAGAGTGACCCAGCTCGTGCAGTACTACTTTTCTAAACCTGTCGGTCAACAGATGCTGATCGGGTTCTAAGCCGTACAACTCATTCCTGAGTCGGAAAAGGGAAGCAATGGCCGTGTCACCACCCAAAAACGCCTGGCCAAAAATATAGGTGAGAATAGGAATAAACAAATCAACCCGATGAAGTCCAATGGCTTTTACAACATCAGGTTCAGAAACAGCAGCCGTTGCCTGCAAAATATCGTTGGCATTGTATTGTCGCCGTCCGGGATGGTAATACCCACTCATTTCCAGACAACATTCCTTGTACGACACAGGATAGCCAAACTCACGACAGATGTCATGCGCCAGGCTTTCGAGCAAATCTTTCTCGAAATGTCCACAAGAAATCAATAATATTCTCTGCTTACTCAATGGCCACAGTTTTATGTTACAGACCTCCGACTTTACTATAATTCCTCATCACCTATTCTTCAAGTTTAAGGTTGTACTTCTTAATTTTATTGTACAAGGTAACCCGATCTACGTTCAATGCCTTGGCTGAGCGTGAGATATTCCATCCATATTTGCTGAGGATGTTGGCAATATGTTTTTTCTCCAGGTCGTCGAGGCTTTCGATGGCACTATTCATTTTCTCTTTCCCCAACGGCAGATCCTTTAGTTTAATTTCTTTTCCGTTGCCCACAACGATAGCCCTTTCTATCATATTTTCCAGTTCTCTCACATTGCCCGGAAACTCCAACTCAGTAAGATGTTTCAGGGCTGCCGGCTCTATAGTAACCAGATCGCGGCTCATCGAAGCACAATATTTTTTAATGAAGAAATTGGCCAGTTTGGGAATGTCTTCCACCCGTTCGCGTAAAGGTGGGATAAGGATGTTAACCACATTCAGACGATAGTACAAATCTTCGCGGAAAGTGCCGTTTTTAACCATGCTTTTCAGATCGCGGTTGGTGGCGCAAATCACCCTGAAATCGGAAGCAATCTCTTTGTTTCCGCCTACGCGGACAAAGGTTTTCGACTCTAACACGCGCAGGAGTTCAATTTGCATTTTAGCTGAAATCGTAGCTATTTCATCCAGAAAGATAGTACCTCCATCGGCCATCTCAAACCGCCCTTTTCGGTTGAACGTAGCACCTGTGAAAGCCCCCTTTTCATGGCCAAAAAGCTCACTTTCGAGTAAACTTTCGCTCAAAGCTCCACAATGCACGCTCACCAAAGGGAAGTATTTCCGGGGAGAGTTGGCATGAATTGCTCGGGCAACCAGTTCTTTCCCCGTTCCGCTTTCACCCGTTATGATGACAGAAGCATTCGACTGTGCCACACTCTCAATTTCACTCAGCACCTTTTTTAGCCCCTCACTTTCACCAATCAGATCTTCTACATCCACCAATGTCGAGAGGCTGCTTTTCAGGCTTTCGTTTTCTGATTTGAGGCTAATCTGCGCCGTCGCATTGCGGATGAGGTGCGATAAATCGTCCGGATCGAAAGGTTTGGTCACATAGTCGTAAGCGCCGTCTTTAAGCGCTTGCACCGCCGTATCCACCGAGGCGAAGGCCGTCATCACAATAAAAATGGGGTCTTTGCTCAGCGTTTTGATGCGACGATGCAACTCCAGACCATCCATACCCGGCATTTTGATATCGGCCAGGATAATGTCGTAATCGCTCGACTCGAGCATAGTCAGCGCTTTTTTTGCACTTTCGGCACACTCTACATGATAACCGTCGTCGATAAACCAGTTATAAAGTGAATCGCGCACCGACTCCTCGTCGTCAACTATTAAGATGGAAATTTTCTTTTTCATGTCATCTGATTTTTACGATTTACTAAGTGGGAGAATGATAGAAAAGGTGGTTCCCTTGCCGATCTCCGAATCAATGGCAATCTTGCCTTTGTGGTTTTCAACGATGCCGTGAACAATGGCCAGACCCAGTCCAATGCCACTCTGATCGCGTTTGGTAGAGAAAAAAGGCTCAAAAATATGTGGTAGGTTTTCTCTCGAGATACCGCATCCGTTATCAGAAATGTCGAGCCGGAAAGTATCGTTGTCGGGGTTTGACGTTTTAACGGTGATTTCACCCTGATTTTGAATGGCTTCGGAAGCATTCACCAACAATGCCACACAAGCTTGTTTAATCTGGTTCGGGCTACAGAAGATATGATCGTCTTCGGCCATGAAATCGAGATGGAGATTGATATCGGCCATCTTGATGGCGTGGGTCATGAGCGAATAAGTGGCTTTTAGTAACTCGTGGGCTTTTGCCACCTCAAAATCATCCTGGTCTTTTCGAGAGAAATCGAGCAATCCTTTCACAATGTCACCACAACGTTTGGTCTCGCCTTCAATTAGCTTAAGGTGCTTTAAGATGGCCTCCTTTTTCTTGTGCTTAAATTCCTCGTCGTTTAGTTGCTTGTATATCAATTTTGTGTAAACCAAAATGCCTGACAGCGGGTTATTGATTTCGTGAGCCACCGAAGACGACAGCTTTCCTAAAGAGGCGATCCGCTCCACATGAATCAACTCGTTTTGTGCTTCCAACAACTCTTCCGACTTTTTCTGCACTTTATACTCGAGCTGCTGCGACCAGTTCTGGAGTTCGAACGTGGCACTCTCTATGTTGTCGAGCATGTTGTTGAAGGCCAGACTCACCATTTTTAAGTCGTCGAGCAGGTCGGGCTTAATCTTAAGCCGAATGCTGTTATCCCCCTTCGACACCGCTTCGCTCGCTTGAATAATGTTATACAACGGATTTTTAATCTTACGCCAGGTAAAAACAATCAAAAACAGCATTAAAAGTCCGGTGATGATGGTAACCAAACTCAGGAAATTGGCAGAAGACTTGCGCTCAAAATTATCAATTTTATCCAACGGCATTTTGATAATTAACGAGCCGAGCACTTTATCTTCTTCGTTGTGGAAATGGCAAGCTGCTGTAAAACAAGATTTTTCATTTAAAATCGGTTTTCTGATCAGCAAAAATCTCCGGTCATGATCGCCCTGGGCAATCCCACAATTAGCCATTCCGCCAACAATGCGGTAAGCCTTTTCAGTAGCCGGAAACATGTCAGAAAAATTTTGATGACATGACTTACAATCTTGATTCCCAAAGTTTTCTTTATCTGAGGAAAGGGAAGTAAAAGCCAGGCTATCCTGATCGTTGTACATGTTCACTTCTTCAATTCCCGACATGGTGCCAATGATATACAGCGTTCGCTGAAGCATGGCTTTGTCGTTTTCGAGCATCGAATAATACAACGAGCCCTCCACAATGGAGCTGATGTTCTCGGCATTTTCGCGGATAGACGAGTTGATAAAATCGTCGTAAACCGAACGAAAAATAAGATTGAAGAGCAGGTATAAAGCCAGCAACGACCCCCCGATGATAAACACCACCCGCCCGTAAATAGATGATCTGAACCGATAATACCGGCGTACGATTTCGCTGCTTAAAAGTTGCTTATACAATTGTTTTACAAACCTCATCACAAATAACTTCCTGATATTAAATTATTTATTTGTCATTATCTCAGATAAATGCATGAAGGAGGTTCACCCAAAAGGCCTCACCTCCTTCAAATTATTCATGGCTTTTTTCACGACAGTTGTTCAATCAGAAGATGCCGAAAGATACAAAAAATCATGTTAAGAATGGCCTGTGTCCAATGATTTTAACAAACCTGATCTAAAAAGCCCTCCTGAAAATCATTCCACACCTCTACAGGCATTCCGGAGAGCGGAAAATCAGTGAGCTCACCACCTTCCTGTAGGATAACAGGAGCCACCTGAGGGGAATACTTATTCAGGGTAACAGCCATAAAATCCTTAAAGCGAAGCAGTTCAGTTTGAAACCAAAGACTGGCTTCATTCGAAAGAAAATATGACTTGGTTTCCTGCGTCCATTTCTCGGGTTTAATTTTATACAACCACCCTTTACCATAGGGATCGTCGTTTACCGCTCCTACCTGCGATTTCAGCTGACTGTTTACCTGCTGTATTTCGCCTGTTATCGGCGACTTGATGAGCAGGTGAGCCCCGTTTTGCGCGATGGCCGCAATGGTGTCGCCACGTTTAACTTTTTCTCCCGCGTTACGGAAGTTCTTGAGCTCCACCTGGCCTGTAATGTGCAACAACAAATCGTCGAGACCAACCCGGGCATACCCAGCTTTTTCCATAAAAGCCCAGGTATGATTACGGCTGTAATAAAGTCCCTGTGGAATCCGGAGAGCACTAGCCGTGAGAGCGGCAACAGAAGATACAGCAACGGCTCCGGCTTTTAGTGGCTTGTTGAGCAGCCTCCAGTAAGGTATTATTAGAATTAAGAAGGCAATGATCACCAGATATTCAATACCCTTGGTATCGAATATGTTGATATAAGTAAATCCATCCATGACAGTATGATTAAATGATTAAATTGTTACAAATTTTTTACCCAGGAAGGAGGGTCTCTGAGCACAGGCAAGCGGTTGATAATCCAACGGAAAATCCAGATCTCCACAAAAAGTACCGTAAGTGTCACCACAATTTCCATCCACGATGGGTAATAATGCTGGGCAGCATCCCACCTGAAACCGATTACCGTTACATTTAAACGGTTTATAATCACCCCTATCATGGTGATGAAGGCGGCCAGTTTGATGAGGAAAATATTACGCGACCGGTAACTGTGGAAAAACAAGGCCATAGGCAACAGCACAAAACCAATCATTTCGGTCAGGTACCAATAACCCATCGGAGTGTTAAGCAGCTCATAATGTTTACCGTGCACAAAAGTTAGTACCTGCATAAAGAAATAAACAAACATGGTTAAAGCACAAATCTTCGACAGTCCATGCAGGATATCATCGTGGGCATGGTGGTTTTTACTGCTGATTTGAGAAGCAAATACTTTTTGACTGATTGATCCTTCGAAAATAACCATTGAGAGACCGGCAAAAATACTCGAGATGAAGAACAAAATCGGAATAAACTCTGAATACCACAGTGGATGGATTTTCTCTTTGGCCATCAAATAAAGTGCCCCCAAACCAGATTGGTGCAGGGTAGAAAGGGTAATCCCGAAAATTACTGCCGCCAGCGTCATGCCGCCCAGAATTTTTCGCGCCCGCTTGAGGCCAACCCATTCGGCTATAGCAGGTGAAAACTCTAACAACATGGCTATCATGTACAAAAGAAAATGCCAGGCCACCAAAAACAATACTGAGCTTACGCCAAAACTGTTTCCAATAATAGGGTTAATCACGTTCCAGGGTTTCCCCAAATCGAGGAGCAACGCACCGGCATAAAACACGTAGGCCAGAAATCCGTTTAAAACAGTAACCCGTACAATGGAATGGTATTTTTTCATGTTCAGGATATACACCATAAACGTGATTACATAAGCTCCACCGGCAAAAGCCACACCAGTAACCACATCAAAACCAATCCATAACCCCCAGGGAACTTCCTGGGTAAGGTTGGCTACGGCACCAATACCTTTGACAAACCGAATGACGATTAGCGTGAAACCCACCAGCATGATGGGCAACGAGATCATATTGAAGGGTGTAAAAAAAGGTCCTTTTGACTTGATGGCTTCAGCCAGAAACTTGATTAACGGCATCCCATCATTGTCCTTTGCTATTATGGTATTTGAATTATTCATTGTCTTCTGCTTCGTTGGTGTTACTTCTTACTGATTTATGAATACCTAACAAAATGGCCGGCCAAAGCACGAAAATGGAAGGCACGCTATATAGGAATCCCTTTGTTAATGCAGGATAAGAGCTTTTCTGTAATGAGGTGTTAAGCCCGATTTCCTCGAATGGCACAGGTGACAAATACAGAAATCCTGTACCACCGGCCTCGGCTTCTCCATAAATTTGAGGATGATACATCTCAGGGTTTTCGCTTATGCGGCGATGTGCTTCCGCTAGCAACTCACGGCGAGTGCCAAAGGTAAGTGCCTCCGACGGACAGGCCTCTACACAAGCCGGAAGCTGTCCCTCCGAAGTGCGTTCGTAACACATGTCGCACTTGGTGATGTCGGGATTTGGGCTGTTGTACTCAAATTTAGGCATGTCGAATGGGCAGGACACCATACAATAACGACATCCCATGCATTTCTCATCGCGCCAGATCACCGGACCTGACTCGGTTTTATACATGGCCTGTGTAAGACAAGCCGCAGCACAAGCCGGCTCGTTGCATTGCATACATTGTTTTTTTACATACACCTCGCCTTGCGAAGTGTTGTAGGCATTGACAACGGTGCGCCTGGTTTCATTGGTTTTTCTTATCTTTCCTACTTCAGGCATATCGCTCGCATCAGGCTCCGGTAGTCCGTTACTTGAGGCACAGGCAAACTCACAACTCTGGCATCCCACACACCTGGTGGAGTCGTACAGTACGCCAAAGAACTCTTTTTTTGATTCCTTTACAGGGCTGGCTTTTAGTTTCTCGCCGGTACACAGCGACAAACCGGTTACGCCAAGCACGCCCAGGAAATTTCGTCGGTTTATATTCATGATGGTAAGTTTAAATTCTTGTTATCGAAACTCTTGCCCTAACAGGCATTGTTTATAAAACTGGTTTGAAACTCCTCCCATACTTTTGGGCCAAAATCTTCTAACAGATGATCCTTCAACTCTCCTCCTTCTTGCATTACGTATTGTTGTCCAAATGAAGATTCAGATGAAAGATGGAAAGAGAGAAAATCTTTCAGCCTGACGAATTCCTTTTGAATCCATTTAAGGTATGGCTCTTGCATCACCAACGATTTAATTTCCCGAAGCCAGTTGTCGGATTCCATCACGTAAACCCACCCTTCACTAAAAGGAGACTGGTTTATCAGGCAGGCATCGGCTGCAAGACTGGCATTGTTTTCCATGATAATACCCGAAACCGGTGAATAAATATCCAGCTGTTTTCCGTTCTGAATCAGGGTTAAAAAAACCTCTCCTTTTCTGATCTTTTCGCCGGGAAGTTTCATTTTCACTTTGGTAACTGTTCCGGTTACATGCTGTAGAAAATCATCAACACCAACCCGTACAAAACCACTTTTCTCCATAAAAGCCCAGGTATGCGACTTGTCGAAAAACATGCCGCCGGGCGCTTTAATCGATTGCTCTGAAAAATAGGCAGGCGCATCAGATTCATCCATTTGAGTAACAGAGGCATGGTCATTACGAAAGATTCCAATCAGATTGAAAAGGAAAAGAAGTCCGGCCACAACCACGATGCCCAGAAGCCACCAGGTGGTGGTAGTATATCCCGTGTCTTCGCTTTCAACCACGGCATAGTCTACTGCCTCTAACTGACTTACTTTAGAGAGTCGTTCGTTGCTAACCAACTCCGAGATTCCTGATGACAACAAAAACTGCTGTCCGTCGGTAAGTACCCACTCAAGAAAGTCTGTCTGATTTTTATCAACAGGCAGTGTGTTGGCCACACAGTACACGTTTTCGTACAAGGCTTTTGGATATTTACCAATCCAAATGCCTCTGGCGATGTCATCTGCGTTGTTATAGATTTGCTCAAAATAATCAACCTGTTGATTTCCATTTACATCGATGGGTACGAACGCCAGTCCGTTCATTTTTTCTGTACCCTCGTCTCCCATCATATCGGCCAGCTTACAAAACCCAATGGCGTACTCGTCAGCTTGTAATTTTTTAAACAAATCGGCTGCATCGGTGGTTTCCAGCAAGGTAAGTTGGTCTGGATTGGCTTGCAAAAAATCCGCCAAAGCTCCCGTTACCATAGGAGAAGCATAAATACGACAGCTTGAAGTTTTTCCCTGTTCAATCCCCAACACTTCAGACCAGGTGGCTGTGGTGGGATTTTCAAGTGCCCTTAAAAAGCCCTTTTTGCTGATTCCCTTTTGCGCAATTTCAGATAAGTAAGGATTCCGTTCGTTCACAACAGGTACAACAATATCGCGTCCGATGGTCATCTTCCATAGGCCATTCCATGCGGGTTGATTGGCGCTTTCTTTTTTTACCATACCCAGATTTCCTGTCGAGGAAATTTTCTCAGCAAGAATCAGCCCGTCACCTGTTGATATGACGAAATCCACCTGAGGATGGCTTTTTACATATTCGTCGACCAATAAATTAGTCAAAGGCAATAATTCACTGCTCGTCCAAACACTTATTGTGCCGGTGGAATCGTTACTTTGAATCGGTAAAAAGGCCATTGATTG
>DJVY01000248.1:1672-17915 GCA_002440885.1 Bacteroidales bacterium UBA6244 | reverse complement strand
ATGACGCTGTCGCAGCTGTAGTAGAAAGTTGGAACAGTATCTATATAAATCCCTGATTGGGTTTGCCATGCGTCTTGAAGGTATAGAGAATCATAAAAACAAATCGTCGTATTTACATTCATCTCATAAATAGGCCTGATGGTGAGCACCATCTCATCAATAGAATCACAACTGATGATATTTGAGGCCACCATGGTCATGGTAATAGGGCCAATCTCCCCGATTCCGGGAACATAGGTAGGACGCATTGCGGTACTATCAACAAAGAAACCCGTGCCATTTGTCAACCAATACAAGTTAACATAGTTTGTAGCGAAGGCCGAATCTACAGAGTTATTGAAATCAAACGATTCACCAAAGCAAACATTTTCGTCAGAACCGGCATAGGCAAAAGCTCCCGGTATAACGACAAGTTCGGCGTATGAGGTGTCGTTCTCGCAAGGCGCATAACCATATCCAATCATTGTCATGAGCAAGGTGTCGTTTTGCACAGCTCCTTCAGAGATATGTGGAAAATAGGTAGGGGTCACAGCCCAAGGATCGTCGAAGTATCCCAGTCCGGTTGTAAACCATTGAACAGAAGCATATCCATCGGCTGTAGGCGGTGTGGCAGCGTCAGCATAATCGAAATAAACATCCTGACAGGTGTATTGAATTGATCCGGCTTCCACATCACATACGGGATAAACAATGAGTTCTTTCTGAACAGATTCAATACACACATCCAATTGTACATTTAAAGTGTCGGGCGAAGTATATACATGCGACACATCATGTCCTAGTCCTTGACTTCCATCGCCAAAATCCCAATTCCAGTCTGTAAAATCAGCTGTACCGATGCCATTAAAATCAACCGTATAATGCTGACATGTTGGGGATGGTGTTATGGAAAAATCAAGTGCAGAGAGATCAATTACTGTTTGCTCCCTGGTGGTGGTGTCAGTGCATCCCAAGTCGTTGGTGTAAATTGAATGAACGGCATAAACCCCGGCGTTGCCGTAGGTATACCCAACACTTTGCCCTGTAGCTAAATTGCCATCACCAAAATTCCAGTTCCAGGTAACAATATCCGGAGTTCCGCTGGCAGAAAAACTTACCTGATCGCCCAGACAGACTGTGTCATTTGGAGCAACGAGGAAGTCGGCCATGGGTAGTTGATTTATAATAAGTTGGGTGTATACTGTATCGCTACACCCGTCTGGCGTTTCGGCAATTAACCGTATGGTATAAGTGCCCGGTGCACTATAAGCGTGGGTTACAATGCTTCCATTTGCAACATGCATATCGCCAAAATCCCATGACCAGAGCGCAATGTTGGTAGTGGCTGTTCCGGTAAATGAAATGAGGTATCCCACACAACTGGTAGGCCCGGTGTTCATGGTGATGGTGGCCTCGGGCGTTTCAAACACCTCGACCTGGTGCATTACAGAAGCCGGACAATTCTGATCACTGAGCACGTCAAGCGTGATGTCTTTCATCCCAAAATTTGAATACCCGTGGTCTACCTGCTGACCTGATCCAGTATTTCCATCTCCAAAGTCCCAACTCCAGTTAACTATTGGGGTATCCGACAGTCCCGTCATGGTTAAAAGTTCATCAGAACAAATGGTATTGCCGGGGGTTAGCGTGAAATCTACTGTAGGTGTCAGACTCACATTAAACAATTGGCTTACCTCGTCGGAGCATGAATTGCTATTAACAACCACAAGAGAAACCTCGTGTACACCCGGAGTGGTGAAAGTATGGCTAACAGATTGGCCTGTAGCAGTTACCCCGTCGCCGAAATCCCACGACCAGGAGATAATGTTGGTGGTCGAACTTCCAGTGAAATTTATTGGATCTCCGGTACACACATCAGCAGTGGTTGAAAACGACATAGCAGCTTCGGGAAGGGGAAATACTTCGAGCACCTGGTTTACCTGCGCCGAACAATTTCCAACAGTGGTAACCGTGAGGCTGACATTTTTGGTTCCGGCATTAAGATAGGCATGTGTTGGGTTCTGCCCTGATGCCGTGTTTCCATCGCCAAAATCCCAGTCCCATTGCGCGATGGTTTCTGTGCTTACTCCGCTGAAACTGATTAGCTCGTTGACACATAGGTCGGACGAGGGCAGAAAAGAAAAACCCGGCACAGGATTATCGGTGATTACGACATTTGTAATGACTGGGTCGCTTGACACTCCGCCAGCAGTTATAATAAGCTGATAATCGCCTGCATTGCCCAATACCACATTGGGAATAACCGGATTTTGATCCGAAGATGTAAATCCCAGCGGACCTGTCCATTCGTAGGTAGCTCCAGGCTCATCAGTGGCATAAAGTTCCAAAGTTTCACCGACACACAAAGGGCCATTGTTGCTAACTTGGGGAGGGACAATTCCGCAATCGGTTTCGCCTGAACCTCCTGTTTTCTCAAAGATAATATCACACTCTTGCTGTGAAAAATTGGTTATTAGAAGAATATAATATTCACCTTCCAGTCCATTTGGTATATTACAAATTTCAGGATCAGTGCCCCCTGCATAACTACAATCAACTGTTTTAAAAGCCGTAAGCTGACCTTCGCAAGGCAGAACCGGATCAGAAAAAGGCCCCCAACAGATAAAGTCGATATCAAAGGCAGGTTCGGAATATATGGTTATTTCAATATCCCCCGGCACTCCAATTTTCATGTGGTACCAGGCAGGGTTTGGTGTGGTTGACAAACATCCGTAGTTAGGGCCGGGCTGCGCACTATTTCCAGAAGTTCCTGCAGGGAAAACATATGTATCACTAGTACAAAACGGATCTGATTCTTCACACAGATCGGCTTGTGCATAGGACAAAAGCGTTAGTGAAAGCGCAAGTAATATGAATACAGTCTTTTTCATCAAAATATAATTAAGAGCACTTGTGCGGAAAAATCGAATGCTCTTTGTATTCCATAAAATTTACTCCACTCAGTGCACACCAAAAGTAGAAAAAATCATGGCAGAACTTTTTGGACCGCCACAATTAATAAGCATTTTAAATAATGCCATCCTGTCTGCTTAACTTTATGCGTAAGGCGTGGACAACTACGCGGTTCTAGTTACATCAGATCGATCATTGTCAACCCCCTTCTCGTCCTCCTTTGAGCGTAGCGGTAACGAGGATGTCTTGCTCCATCGTTACAGACCAGAGGCAAAATTAAGAAACAAATCTATCATAAAAAATCCATTTCGAGTAAGCAACCATTGCCTCCTTGTATTCCATTCTGGTAATAACATCCAGCCACCCAACTACCGTAAGGATTAGGAAATAAACTGATTCCTGGTTATCGATTCAGTATCTGTCGCCTGACATAGGGTGACAAATATCGTTTTTTAATTGTTATCCCCCGCTCCCGCCAGTTTGCAACTGGTGGGTCAAACACCCTTCCGGATCGGCCATCTTGTATGCACGGCTCATTTATTATTGATTGTTAAAGATCAAAGGTATAAACTTTCTTTGTCATGGCAATTCATAACTTAATGTAGGTTGAATAAATTAAACAAATCCCACCAGGAAATACAGTATTGTTAGGTTTTTTTGTTCTTGTATCCTCGTTACCGCTGCGCTCATAGGAGGACGAGTCAGTGGAAATCGCATGCAAATAAAAAAATGGCATTCATTACTAATTCTGTACAATCAATTTACCAGTAAACATTTGGTTCTTTACTGAGACCATAACGAAATAATACCCATTTGCCAAGTGACTTATATCTAACTGATCTACAACAGCAAAGTATTCAGCAACTACCTGTCCAAAGGTATTTAGTATCCGAATGTTTTCCGCCTTGTCCTGATTTTTTAAATGAACAATCACGCTGTTTCTTGCCGGATTGGGGTAGATAAAAATGGGCGTAGCAGAGAGAAATTCAGCTAGATCACTTGAGCAGGCTGCTTGAACTTCTACCGGCGAATTACAGCCTGCTGCATTGGAGTGGATGATAACCTCACCCGCTGAATCAAATAGAAAATCACAGACGTTCTCAATAGCGCAATGCGACAACTGCATGTTGTTGGTAATTTTTAATGTGTCGATGGACGTCGAAATAATATGCTCAAGTCCGGTAAGATTTGTCAGCGATTCGTTTCCCGAGATAACAAGATCTCCCCCAATCCATTGAATATTTGTCAAAGCAGAAATATCCGCCAAAGAAGGGTTTCCTCCTTTGCTTTCATCACCAATAGTCAAATTTCCACCAACCGACTGAATATTGTCCAAACCGGTTAATTGTATCAGATTGGGATTGTGAACGATGGTAAGGTTTCCGTGAATAGATTTCAGTTGACTCAATGCCAAAAGGCTGGTAACATCACCACCTTGTATGGTAACGTCTCCTTCAATGACAATACAATCCGGATAATTATTTGAAAAAAGCTCTAAATCTTGCTGTGAAGTAATCGTTAATCCTTCCTCAAGACACCCTGCAAAAGCCAATTCGCAAGCGTCAAGAACTTCATCCCTGTTCATACATCCGGTGGCATTTCCAGTAATGTCTACAAAATCAGGATTCGCCAGATAATTGCATACACTGTGTACTTCACATGTCGATAACAAAGGATTATCTTCGATCGCCAGGTACTTAATGGAATTTGGGTTGATGTTATCGAGACCTTGTAAGCTGGTTAACATGCTGTTTTCAGAAATGATAAAATAGCCATACCCACCTATTGTGGACAGCCGGCTTAGGTTATGAAGATGCTGCAAACTATCATTTTTTAAAATCCAAAGGTCGTCCCCAAGTTTGTCAATATTATCTAAACCTTCTAACGTTTTTAACCGGGCATTCTCACGAATCCACAATGATTGATTGATGTTGTTCAAATTCCTTAACCCTTTTAAACTAACAAGTTCAGGGTTGTTAGAAATATATACTTTCCCAACACTAGTCAAATGCGTCAGCGCCTCCAGGTTCGCCAACGACGCATTGTTTTGAAGCCTCAATTCATATCCTATTGATTCAATATTGTTAAGGCCTGACAAACCGGTAAGAACTGGGTTGTCGTTTAGATCTATGCTTCCTGCTGTGGATTGTAGGCCTTCAAGACCAGACAAGCTAACCAGCGATTGATTGTAGCTTATGTATAAACCTGATGCGGTAGGGCTAAGATTATCAATTCCCTCAAGGTTGATAAGGTTGTCATTTCCTGTGATAAAGATACCACTGCCAATAGAAACTACCTCGTTAAGGCCAAGTAAATTTGTTAGCAAATCGTTATCGTCAATCCATAACGCACCACCAATGGAGCTCACATGATGCAATCCCAATAAATTTGGCAAAGAGGGATTGCCGCCACCGTCAATCTGATCAACATAACCAATGACAAGATCGTTTTCAATTTTCGCAATATTCTGTAGTGAAGAAAGGTCGTTTAACAGTGAATTGTTCACCAACCGGATATCATGGCCAACGGAAACCAGCTGATCCAATCCTGACAAACTCAACAAGAACGGGTTGTTCCATATATACAAATCGCCTCCTACAGCAACAATATCCTCCAGCCCGTTGAGGTTAGTTATGTCACTGCCATTTACAACCAAATCTCCGCCAATCTCAGTACAGTCGGGGTAGTTGGTTGTAAACTGATCAATTTGAGATTGTGTCGAAAATACGATACCCTCTGGCAAGCATTGCGTAAACGCAATGCTGTGGCTGGTAAAAAATAGCAGGAAAATAAGGATGCTTTTTTTAATCATTTTATTTAGACTTAGATTGTAAAATATTTACTCATCTGGTTGTTTTTGAAAGCTACAACAACTGAATCAAATATACCAAAACAATAGGTGTAATCCCTCTCTTGTTCCGGTTTGAGCTTGTTGGCAACAAGGATATCTCAATCTCTTCGGTTGATTTAAAAAGGCAAACAACTGTATCCCACCTATCATAAAAACTCAATTTCTAAAAAGTCTTTTCCACTAACACCAGGCCAGACTTTTAACCATTACCTCCTGGTATTCAATTCTGGTAAAAACATCGGAACACCCAACTACCGTAAGTGTTAGGAAATAAACTGATTCCTGGTTATCGATTTTATATCTGTCGCCTGACATGGGTGACAAATATCGTTTTTTAATTGGTATCACAGAGTATTGTTAGGAGGTTTTTTGTTCTTGCATCCTCGTTACCGCTGCGCTCAAACGAGTTAAGGTTAGATTAGTAAACTATTATCTTGTCTTTGAATCTTCCGTTATAACTAATCAAATCAACAATATATAAACCGGTTTCCAAGGGTGAAATATTCAAAGGATTTGTGGGGTTAGTTACTTTCATAACCCTAACACCTAGTTTGTTATAGATATTAATCTCTTTAATTGCTTGATTCTGTGAGTATTTGAAGTAGAGCTCCTGATTGGCTGGATTGGGATACAAGCGTATGGTTGAGGTGTTTTCCATATTCCGGACAGTTAGGAGGCACGCTTGTTCAACCTCTTCAGTTGAGTTACACCCTAAAGCATTATTTTCAATCTCAACAGTTCCTGTTGGGTTTGAAAGGTAATCACAGACAGATTTTATGTGACATTCAGATAATAAAGCGTTGTTTTTTATGGTAATACTCGAAATCGTTTCAGCACGAATGCTGTCCAGTCCGTCAAGACTGATGAGAAGCGGATTGTTTTGTATTTCCAGTGTTCCTGCAATATGACCAATTGCTTCTAGTCCATGAAGGGTTTCCAAAGCTATGTTGTCAGTTATTACAAGATTTCCTCCTAATGCCAGAACTCCTTCTATTCCGATAATGCTTTTTAAGGATTCATTTGAAGAAAGTTTCAGCATTCCTCCAAGCGAGTTCAAGCCGGACAGGCCACTAAGATTTTGCAACCCATTAGCATTTTCAATGCTCAGATTGCCACCAATGGTATCGATGTTGTTTAACCCCGACAAATTTGTCAATGAATTGTTGTTTTCAATACTTAAACTACCTTCGACATGTAATAACTGGTTTAGTCCATCCAGATTAGTAATGCTGTTACCTGTGACCACCATGTCACCACCAATCTTAATACACTGTGGGTAGTTTGCATGAAAGCCGTTTACGGATATCTGGGTACTAAAAGTAACACCCTCAGGAAAACAAGTTAGTGCTGCAATTTCGCAGGCAGCCTCAACCTCTTCAGGGTTATTGCAGCCAACTGAATTGTACGCGATGAAAACATCGGCGTCTGGCATAGCCAGATAGTCGCAGATACTTTGTACTTCGCAGGTGGATAAATATGCGTTGTCGATTATTTCGATGTAAAGTAGTGATTCAGCTGCAATGTTGTCGAGCCCCTCCAGGCTTTGGATAGATTCATTATGGTCAATAGTAATTGAGTAAGCATAATTTACACCTTGAAGAGCCTCAATGCTCGTAAGTGCGTCATTGTTGTTGATTGTCAGACCTTCAACTCCAATATGTTTTAGCTTGTGTAGGCCATCCAAAGAGGCAAGGGAGGGATTGTCAATAATACTAATATGTTGAGATGTAGAATCCAGTTTTTCAAGTCCATGTAAATTTGCTAAACTGTAGTTGTTTCTCAAATTCAGGTAAGTTATATATGTAAGGCCATCTAATCCTGTTAAGTTTGTTAAGGAGGCATTGTCTTCAATAATAATAGATGCTGTGTTTGAAATTCCTTGTAGTCCTGACAAACTTGCCAATGTTACGTTGTTTCGTATAGCGAGCGCTCCTAATTCGGTGAGGTTTTCCAACCCCTGAATACTGCTTAACATGGGATTGCCCTGATTGTAATATCCTATGGATAACATTGATGGCAGAGCTGTAAGAACATTTAATCCGTCCAGATTTTGTATGTTGCTACCCACTATATATACATCACCAATTATCTCTGTGCAACCGGGATAATCTGATTGAAAGTTATTAATCTGATTCTGAGAGGAAAAGGTAATGCCATCAGGTAGGCATGTTTGTGAAAAAGCAACGATATGCATTGCCAAGACAAGAATAGTAATTTGAACTGCTTTTTTCATGATCATGTGATTGTTGAAAGTCTTATCAAGCACCAAATCTACGTTTTTTCTTTTTAACAATAGTAAACTTGATCGAAATCCGCTCCCGCCAGTTTGCAACTGGTGGGTCAAACACCCTTCCGGATCGGCCATCTTGTATGCACGGCTCATTTATTATTGATTGTTAAAGATCAAAGGTATAAACTTTCTTTGTCATGGCAATTCATTTCTTATTGCAGGTTGAATAACTGAAACGAGGCCCACCAGTTGCAAACTGGCGGGAGCGGGGAACCCAATGAGCTAAATGATATGATTGAGAGTTTGGAGTTAGATTAATAAAACCTCTTCCCGCAAAAATCCCTTTACCACGCTTTACACCTATCCCATTCTTACCAACCGTCCTCCTCACAATGCACCACCGTCCGTTTGATGGATTCAGACAAATGGGCCAGGACCTCGTAATTGAGTTGGTCGCTGATATCGCTAAAAGCACTTACTTTTATTTCCAACTGGTCTTGCTTTCCTATGATAACGACTTCATCACCCACTTGTGCCTGAGGCATATACGAAACGTCGGCAATAATCATGTTCATGTTCACCACGCCAATAACTCCGCATCTTTGGCCGTTGATAATCACCACCCCTCTGTTACTCAGGTTTCGGCTGTAACCTGAAGCATACCCGATGGGGATGAGTGCCGTTTTTACTTCCGATTGTGCCAGATATGAAATCCCATAGCTGATAAATTCGCCGTATTTCACTGTTTTTATGGCCATTATTTGGCTTTTCCAGCTGAGGATACGTTGCAAGGGGTCTGTTTTGTTAATTTTTAGGCTGCTGTATTGAATAAAAACTTCGATGCTCGACCAATAACCGTATATCATAATGCCGATGCGCACCAGGTCCATCCTCGCCTTGGGATAAATAAAAGAAGCCGCAGAATTGGCTACATGACGGTAGGTGGGCTTGATGCCGGCAGCCTCAAGCACCGACAACATTTTTTGGTATTTTTTTAATTGTTTTTGAATTCGCGGATGGTTCGAAATGCTTTCAGCTCCGGCCAGGTGTGTGCAAAAACCGGCCACATGCAGGTATTTCTCGTTGGCCTGTATCATGGCAATGGCTTCGATTAGTTCATCAGTTTCCAGACCTGATCGGTTCATGCCTGTTTCCACCTCCAGGTGTAGGTTAGCCACTAGGTTCATCCGCTTGGCCGTTTGAAGAGCCAGTTCTAACCGTTCGGTGTTGAAAACAAAAAATTCAATGCCTTTTTCAAGCACATCGGCCATTTTATCCTCAGGAATCCAACCCATGATCACGATGGTTTGTGGTTGCCGCAGACTCTGGTATACCCGCATGGCTTCACTGTAGCTGAAAACAGAAAAATGGTTGATGCCGTGCTTTTCAAACAAAGGGGTGATCTGTTCGATGCCATGTCCGTACGCATTGGCCTTTACTACGGCTGATATCACTACTTTTTTACCCATTTTCTTTTTCAGGAAGGATATGTTATTCCGAACGGATTTTTCGCTGAGGGTGATGGTGGAACTACTGGTCATCTTGTAAATTTATTTTCTTGTAAATTGCGTAAAACATGTTTATTCCTGTGCTGATGATGTCGTCAGGGAAATCGTAATCGGGATTATGCAGTGAAGGTTGTGTGATACCCGACCCTAAACCAAACAAACAGCTCGGGTATTGCTGGCTGTAATAGCCAAAATCTTCCGACCAGGTAAAAGGTTTTTTCAGCTGCCGGACATGCAGGTTATGGTCGATGGCGGAATCTGTAACGTACTTCAGGCAGGCCGCATCGTTAACGCTGGCCGGAAACTCTTCGGAATATGAAATGTAATAATTCAGTTTTTCGGCCTCCGAAACTTCCTTGATGAGTTGCTCGCAACGGGCTGTTAAGCCTTTCATGTCAATGTTTTCAAAGGCCCTCAGGGTGACGCCAATTTCAGCATAACCAGGCGATGTACCAAAGGAAATTTCACCCATGCGGATATAAATGATGGTGAGTAAAGTGAGGTCTGAAAACAAGTGATCCGTTTGCGGTAAGTTATTTAAGCGTTTAATAATGTGTGCGATGGCATTCGCCGGACTGATTCCCTTTTCGGGTTCGGCGGCATGTGACGTTTTCCCAAAGAGTTGAATTGTCATGCCTTTGGAGGCAGCCGAAAAACTACCTTCTTTCACGACAATGTGGTGTTTTTCTACCCCCGGAATGTTGTGCAGCGCAAAAATAAAATCCGGTTTTAAAGCCTGAAATAGCGGACTCTCCACTACCTCCCGCGCTCCTTGCTCTACCTCTTCGGCAGGCTGAAACAGCAACACGGTTTTTCCGAATCGGGGGGTGTGTTCGGCAATTTTTCGGGCCAGCCCTGCCAGCACGGCCATATGGCCATCGTGACCACACACATGCGCCACGCCCTGATTAACAGAGGCGTAGGGCAGCGATGATTTCTCCTGAATGGGAAGCGCGTCGAGTTCTGCCCTGAAAACCGTTGTTTTGCCTGGTTTGACTCCGTTAAAAACAAAGGCTTTTCCTGTTTTGCCAAGGGTAATGATTTCATCGGGCAACAGGGGTTTTATAAAATTGACCATCCGTTCTGATGTGGCCAACTCGTTATTTGAAACTTCGGGGTGTTGATGAAGTTCGTGTCTTAGCTTAATTATTTCTGATATCATGAGGCTGTTTTTTTTGTCAGGGAAGTTACGAAAAAATACACTACCGCGGAGGCTGTAATTCCGAAAATATTGGCATCCAGTCCAAAAGGTAAAGTTATCTCTGAAACGATCAGCGTCACGGTAGTTGTTCCTCCAATGATCATCGATAGCATAGCCGCTGATGGGTTCGGGCTTTTTCCGTATAAAGCCACCAAAATGGGAACGAATAATCCTGAAACCATGAAGGCGTAGGAATACAGCATCAACTCCAGCACGTTGGTCATATAGGTGGCCAGCAACAAAGCCAGCACGCCGATGCTGAGGGTTACAATCTGCGAGGCCATTAATTGCGATTTTCTGTCTTGTTTAAACTTGAAAAACTTACTGAGAATGTCTGTTTGCACATTGCCTGATGCCGCCATCAAGCAACTGTCGGCGGTGGAGAGGACGGCTGAAAAATAGGCCGACAGCATAAGCCCCATCAGTCCGACAGGCAATACAGTATTGAGCAACACTGGCAGTCCCATTTCAGGGTCCATGCCTGCACGTACTGAATAACCGACCTCGGCAAACATCCCATTTTGGAAAGCCACCCGCGAAAAAAGTCCTAATATTACGCCCATAAAGGCCATCAGTGGCCATTCAAATAAACCTGCGATAAACCAGGCTTTTTTGGCCTGCTTTTCGCTTTTTGAAGCATAAATACGCTGGTACAGCGTCATTCCGACAAACCAGATCGGGATAATGGTGATGCCCCAGTTAACCAATTGCTGCCATTGTACGTTGCCCAGAGATAGGAATTCAGGGCCTAGTGTAGTACGTATGGTTTCCATTCCCCCGATAGCGAAATAGGCCACCGGTATTCCGATAAAAATGAGTCCGGCCATCAGGATTATCCACTGAATGGTGTCGGTATAGATTACGGCTTTCATTCCCCCCATGCCGGTATAAATTACGGCTATCACGCCCATGATGATGAGTGCGGTTAAAAAGTCGATTTCCACGAATGTGGCTGAGGCCAATTTAGCTCCGGCCAACAACTGCGAACTGGTAAACCCGATATACCCTATAGCCGAGATTATGCCGGCCATCAATGCCACTTTCCCGTTGTAGAAATGTTCGAATAGATGTGGCAGGGTAAAAAACTCATGTTTTACGCTTAGTTTGCTTACGATGGGGATTAAAACTACCGCGCTTAGCCATGCACCGATTAAGCCCGTGAAGAGCATCCAGGAGCCCGCCAGCCCGATGGTAAAACCCAGCCCGCCCAGTCCTATCGAAAAACCTCCTCCCACATCGGTGGCTACCACCGACAAGCCAATGTGCCAGCTCCCCAATGATCGTCCACCAATATAATAGTCTTCTACGCTTTTGTTTTTCCTGAAAAAATAGAGGCCCACCCCAAGCATGGCGGCGAAATAAATGATAAAAACTACGATGTCGATTACATGCATAATTAGAAATTTATAAAATTATTCGGATTCAGAAAAATGAACCCACGACATGATCGGACAAAAACGTCCTGCTTTTCAGTCAAATTTGCTGAAAGGGGGACAATATAACTATTTTTGGGAGAAAGGCAAGTTTTTATCAGACGGGAGTTGGGATTCGACCTTTGTGGCTGATCTTATGATGATCTGTAAATCAAATAAGTACCTTGCTGGTGACACCTTGATTTACTGCGGAAATTTTTTTTAGTGCAATTCCGCAGACAAAACATAAAAAACACTTGCGCATTTAAGGTAATGCTTACCTCATTGGAGATAAAATCTCCGGTCAATTTTCATTTCTCATTCACGCGCGATCTTTCTATCCAGTTTCATCAGGTTTGACGATCCACGGGCGAGCAGACGTCTGGAGTTTTTGTGTGTGAGATCGCAGACCACATGGATAATGCTTTTTCCTTTTTTCAGCACTTTGGCCTGGGCCAGCACCACATCTCCCTGTATGGCCGGGGCGAAAAAGTCAACGCTCAGGTTAATCGTGGTATAATAGTCTTTTAAGCCAAGGGAAAAAATGGCAGCTCCGATGATGTCGTCCATAATACCAGCAATAGCGCCTCCATGCAGCGTTTTCAACGGGTTGGTCATATCATGGCGGACATTATACTCAAAAGTGAGGTCGCCTTCGCTTACCTCTCTGATGACAGGATCAAGCCACCGGGTGAATGGAGAAGGGGAATCGTTGAATTTCTGGCCTGTCTTCTCCTTTAATGATTGCAAAATGACATTGTGCTCTGTCTCCATATTATCTGTATTGCAGCGGTTTACTACGGTCTGCTACCTGATCAGTGTTACCGTTCCCTGGGTGGTGTAGTCTAAATCGATCATGCTTCTGTAGGTAATTTTATATACGTAACTACCTGCAGGAGCCGGTGTGCCTTTTATTGTTCCGTCCCACTGATCGCTCAGGTTTTTTGACTCATATATTAGCTCGCCCCAGCGCGAATAGATCTGTATCTGGTAGGTTTTGATGCCAATCCCTTTCACCTCGAAGGAGTCGTTTTTTCCATCTCCGTTTGGCGTAAAGGCGGTTGGAGCATAAACGGCAAAATCGGGATGTATAATCACTTTTTTGCTTATGGTGTCCTCGCATCCGTTGTTGTTAACAACCTCCAATTCAATAATGTACTCGCCCGTTTGGCTGTAGGTGTGTTCAGGATTGGTTTCTTGCGACAGGGGAGAGCCATCACCGAAATTCCATGAATAGGTCATTGGCGTATCATCGGTGGAGTTGTTGTTAAAGCTAATGGTACCTTGCTCCAGAATGGTTTCCTCAGGATCGGGAAGAAAGTCTGCTACGGGGAGGGCGTTTACCAGGATGTAAGCATTTTCTGTTTTTTGGCTGACACACAATCCGTCATTGGTCACCTGAAGACTTACGGTATACGTACCCGGATCGGTAAATGTAACCACAGGATTTGATTCTGTGTTGTTTTCCCCTGTTGAAAAATCCCAAAGGTAGGAGGTAGAAGTCAATCCTGTATTTTGCGTTTCATCTGAAAACTCCACTGTCAATGGGGCACATCCTTCCAGCACCTGGGCGCTGAAATCGGGTTGTGGCCTGTTTAATACCTCCACGGTTTTGGTTGTCTCTGTTCCGGCGCATCCCTGATCAACAACAGTCAGTGTTAGCACTTTTAATCCGGACTGATCCCACTCTGCCACATAAGGGCCTGCTCCGCTTCCGGAAGTCAGGATGGCATTGTCAAAAGTCCATTGGTAATCGGCATTTGGACTCGCATTGCCTGCATAGGTGATAAGCAAAGATTGGTTTTGGCAGATCACCGTATCGGCGAGGCTGAACGGTGAGGTGGGCAATGGCACAACGGTAATGGTTTGTGTCAGCGTGGCGGGGCAATTGAATCCACTCACCACGCCTTCGAGGGTGTAAGTTGTGGTCTGCGATGGTGAAACTGTAATCGACTGGTTGTGCATTTGTGCGGCCAGATCGGGGTCAAAAACATCCGATGTCCAGGTGTAATCAGCATTCCCGACGGCAGTCAGGGTGGTGGTCTCGCCGAAACAAAGGGTGGTTTGTGCAACGTCCATCGACACATCAGGAACAGGATTCACTGCAAGTTGCATTTCGGCCTCGGCCTCACAGCCGTTTTCGTTGGTTACCACAACACTGTAGATGTAGTTGGTTTGTGTGTCGGGTTGAACGGTGGGGTTGGCTAAGGTATCTTGTTGTCCGACAGAAAGGGATGGATCGGGAGGGACAGCACTCCATTGGTATTTTACACCTCCCGAGGCCTGTAAGGTATACGACTCGTTAAAACAAATTTCATCGTCATTTCCTGCAAAAGCTGTCGGTAGCGCATTTACAACAACCTCCACCTCATCGCTGGCTGTAAAACCGCAATCGTTGGTCACTGCTACAGAGTAGACCGTTGAGGTGGCGGGCGAAACCTGAATGGTCTGGTTTGTGGCCTGCGTGGCTAACGTCGGGTCGACCGGAACAGATGTCCAGCTATAACTAACGCCGCTATTACAGGCCAGGGTGACGGTTTCGTTTATACACATTACCTGATCGACTCCCGCGTTTGCCACGGCCACATCAAGAAGCACCGAGGCTTCGTCGGTATCGCTGTTGGTGCAATTGTCGGATACAGTCATGGTGTAGGCCGTGTTTACCGTCGGGCTCACTATTGGGTCGGGTATATTGGGGGTGGTGAGTGACGGATCGGGTGGGTTGGCGGTCCACGTAAAGTATTGTGCTCCCACGCAAGCCCCTTCCAGCTGAACATTGGGCAGGTTACACAGCGATTTGTCAGGGCCGGCATCAGCCTGAAGGTTGGGTACAATGACAAAAGCGGTGTCAATTACCTGAAAACCACAGGTGTCGGTTATCACGCACGGCACAGCTACCGAGTCAACCCCTGTGATGGCATAGTCGAGTTGGGCTGTGTTCTGGTTGCCCGGAAGCCATTGGTAGGTATAAGGAGGAATGCCGGTAAGGACATGCTCGAAGCTCAGGGTAACGGTATCTTCACATAAGGAGTTAACTACCATACTCATGTCATTAAATTCAGGAACATCCGACAACAAAATTTCAGTAGTTTCTTCAAACCCCATCCCACAGATAACGGGAATATATTTTACTTCGATGGTTTCAATACCCTCTTCTTCAGCATCCAAAAACGGTCTGATTCTGATGCTGTCGTAAGTTGCCCCGGCCGGAATGAATATGGTATCGGGTTTCGTTGAAAAGAGCAGATAGTCGTATCCACGGGTAGCGGTGCCTTCTACCCGGAAAGGAATGTAAAAATCTTCGAGGCGTTCTGTTCCGATATCGAAATAAAGCACGGCTTCGTGATTTTTGCACGATTCATAAAGCAGGGAATCAACGGTAGGGTGCGAGAAGTTGGTGGTTTCAGTCACCTTGCCGGGATCGAAACTGCCCATCTCGAGAAAAACACCACTATCCCAGGCCGAATCACCTGCGTCGCCAATGGCCAGCTTGATATGGTACCAGCTGCAAGGGGTGGTCGGGTTCTCGGCAGTAAACGAAATGGTATAGGCATTTAAAGCCAATTGTTTGAAAGCGGGCGAGGTAGATACAATGTTTTCGATAAGCATATCGCAATAAGTTCCGCCCGGCCCCGGCTGACAATTAGGGCTTGTGTTACCACAGTTTACGTTATTAATAGAAACAGGGAGTCCTGTACCCGGGATCAGGGCAATATTGACCGAGCCGTTGCTATATGGGCCGCTGATGCCATCGCCGCTTAGGAAAAAACCAAATACATCGTTAAAAGAACTTCCCACGTATTCAGGGTATTCTTCTGATCCGAATACATACCTGAAAGAGGACATTTGGTTGGTGGGTTTAAAATCAAATTCGATAACGCACGCGTCGTTAATGGTGGCGTTGACCAGATCTCCTAAATCACCATCGCTGCCTCCTGCAGTAGGATCGGATACCACGACGTTTGTGCAGTTGTTGCTGGCGTCCAGATTTTCAGCCAGTCCGGTTGACATCACAATTCCCTTTTTGGTCTCGAAGCCGCCAAACATAAATCCATCATAAAAATAGCCTACAGCCTTTGGGTCGCCTTTAAAACTGATATTCTTGTATTGCGATTGGTTTACTCCTTTAAGGAATACCGTATCGATAAG
>DJVY01000248.1:0-1654 GCA_002440885.1 Bacteroidales bacterium UBA6244 | reverse complement strand
ATGGTCACGACAGCAATTAATCGGAAGAATTTTTTCTTCATCCTGTATTATTATTTGGTTGGTGGCAGCAAAATTAACAAATCAATCCTATTAATTTAACTCATTTTTAAAGTTTTGCTTTTTTACCCTAAACCAGGCCGGTTGAGCTAAAAACCCTACTTTTGTCCGAAAATTTTATTTTGAACCACAAGTATCAACATTTATTCTTCGATTTAGACCGCACGCTGTGGGATTTTGAGAAAAGTGCACTCGAAACCTTTTCGGATATGTTCCGGCTTTTCGACCTGAAACAAGTGGGTATACCTTCCTGTCAGGAGTTTTTTACCCACTACAGCCACCACAACGAACAGTTGTGGGATATGTACCGTGATGGAAAAATTGAAAAGGAATTGCTCCGGGATCTGCGTTTTGCGCTCACCCTCAAGGATTTCGGAGTGGAAAACCAGCAGCTCGCCACAGATATCGGCACTTTTTATGTGGAAGAGAGTCCGCGCAAAGTCAACCTTTTCCCTCATTGCCACGAAACACTGGAATACCTGCGTCCGAAATACAACTTGCATTTGATTACCAATGGTTTCAGTGAGGTGCAGGAAATAAAACTTAAGTCCTCGAAGTTGGATGTGTTTTTTGAGGAAGTGATAACCTCTGAGGAGGCGGGAGTAAAAAAGCCCAATCCGCAAATTTTCAGGTATGCTTTTTCGCGGACAGGAGCTCAGGCCGGAAACAGCCTGATGATTGGAGATGACGTTATGGTTGACATTGTAGGCGCTCAACAAGTGGGTATGGATCAGGTACTGTTCGATCCGCACCACAAGCATAACCCCATGCTTGCCAGTTTTCACATCAACGATTTGTTGGAACTAACGGCGTTGTTGTAGTCAAATGCCGGATCACAGGGTGGCAATAACGCTTTTTTTCGCGACTACCTTATCCCCTAACTTTACCTTTATTTCGGCTTCCTTTGGCAGGTAAAAATCGACACGCGAGCCAAAGCGAATAATACCAAATTCTGCTCCCTGTTTGGCGCGGTCGCCCGGTTTTGCATAGCTGATGATGCGACGGGCCATGACCCCGGCTATCTGCCTCATTAAAACTGATTGGCCATGTTTGTTGGTTACAACCACGGTATTGCGTTCGTTTAAAGTAGATGATTTTGGGTTGTAGGCGGCCAGGTATTTTCCGGGATGATATTGCGTATAAGTCACTGCGCCATCGATGGGATACCAGTTAACGTGCACATTAAAAGGCGACATAAACACACTGACCATCGTGCAGGATGTTTTAAAATATTCGTCTTCTACCACCTCTTCAATGGCTACGACTTTTCCATCGGCTGAGGCCAAAATTGCGTTCTCGTTGTGTTTGACGGTTCTGTTCGGTACGCGAAAGAAGTATATAGTCCAGAAGAACTCCGCCGCTAAAGCCAGATACAACAAGTACCTTACGTTTTCAATGGGCACAAACCGATCGATGCCTAAAGCCAGAAATCCGATAAAAATCAGTGTGGCTGCAATAATTTTATATCCTTCGCGGTGAATTTTCATTGTGTGACAAAGATAAGAAAAACAAAAGCAAACGGAGCTGCAAATAAAACGGCATCAAAGCGATCGAGTACGCCGCCGTGTCCGGGGAAAATTGTCCCACTGTCTTTTAC
>DJVY01000191.1 GCA_002440885.1 Bacteroidales bacterium UBA6244 | reverse complement strand
TTGAATAAAAAAAACGCACGAATTGGCTTATTTATTCCGGTTTAAACTTTACTTAAAGACCCGGGATGATTAACAGGACTAACTATCTGCGCCTGTCAGTTGCTGTCGATCCATTTTTTAAAAGCACTNNGTTGAGGTTAACAATATGGCGGCGACTAATTTTGAAGAATTGTTTTGGGTTTAGGAGCGGGAAAATATTGTCAAGCGCTGCATCCAGCAGAAAATCTCTGTTGTCGAAAGTTTTAGCATAGGTTCCTTTGTTTAAACTGTAGAAGTAGCCGATGTTGTCAGTCTTGATGATTTCGATTTTACTTCCAATCTGAACCGAGAAGCGCTCTTTGAAATTCCCCTGAAGCAATTGACGCATTTCGTCGATGATGGAGTTTGAGATGGGGGCTTCCTTTTTGCTCCATACAGTTTTGTATTTTTCCAATGCATGAGATAATTCTGCCTCGGATATGGGCTTCAATAAATAGTCGATGCTGTTCAGCTTAAAGGCTTTAACGGCATAATCGTTAAAAGCGGTAGTGAAAATAACCGGGAAAGTAACCTTGATCTGTTCAAAGATGGAAAGGCTTAATCCATCCTCAATCTGTATATCGAAAAACCCCAGATCGATGGTGTTTTGCTCAATAAGTTTCAAAGCCTCCTTAATGGAATGGGCTACACCAATCAATTTATATTCGGTTCGAATTTTATCCAGAAGCCATTGTAACCGACTAGCGGCCAACGATTCATCTTCAACAATCAGAATGTTGATCATAGCAAATATTTATGGGTGAACAAATGCCGGTTGTCCCGGAAATGAAGTCGTGGCGTTGCCAAGCCACCGGTTATGTTTTTAGTCAGCATCTATTAAAGGTATTTTTACGGTAAAATATTCCTTTGTGTCTTCAATCACACACTGCCGGTCGCTAACCACAGCGTATCGGTTTGTGATATTCGACAACCCTACGGCATATGAAGCGTTAACCTCTTTGGTCATGGTTTTGTTATTGCTAACAACCAGGTAGTTATCCTCGAACGAAATGGAAATGTGCACCTTTTTATTTTGAGAAACGATGTTATGTTTAAACACATTTTCAAGGAGGAGTTGCAACGAAAGCGGGATAATCATAGTGTTTTCACGGCCTTCAATATTTTGGATGGTAAGTGTGAAATTCTGATTAAACCTGATGGACTGTAAATCAGCAAAATCTTCGGCAAAAGCAAGCTCTTTTTCTATAGGAACCAAATCAGCATCCTGGTGGTTTAGCACATACCGGTAAATTCCCGACAGCTTCGATACAAACTCATCGGCTTTGTTGGTGTCGATATGAATGAGCGTGCTTAGGGCATTCAGGCTGTTGAACAGAAAATGCGGATTAATTTGCGCTTTCAATGTTTCAAACCTGGCCAGGTCGGCTTCTTTAATCGCTTGCTGGGTTTCTTTTTGTGCTGTAATAAACTTTTTCATGTAAATTTTCGACAGGATAATAAAGAAGATAATCAACCCGATGAAAATGGTAATAATGGAAGTGATTAAGATGCCGGTTGAAGCAAATATCCGTTCGAATGGCATGTTATATACATACCTGTACCACAGTGCATTTACCGCAAATACATCAAAGGTGATGTAGGCAAAAATGGCTATTAGCAAGACAACGTAGGTGCGGAGCGGTTTTGATTCAACATCAAGTCGGCTCACTACAAAATGCGATACAAACCCCGACAAACCAATCGAACCGCCGATGACTACACCATAGATCACGTTCACGATAAAATGCCGAAGGCTAAAACTGGTAGTACCGGTTGATAAGGAAAAAATAAAGGTAATGGCGATGCTTACTGCCAGTACGATCAACATGTTTTTAAAGTGCTTCATTATAACGCTGCTAGATTTGGCTAAAATATTTATTTATTGCGACAGAAAAAAACGAAAAGAACGGGAATCCTCTGTGAGGAATAAGCTCCGCTCTTTTCGCCATACAGAAAGGCTAGTAGCTGCACTTACGGTACATTTCGTTGTTGGTTTTAGCTCCCCAAACAGGATTTAGAAAATCAGATGAATCTTGGTTTTCAAATAACAGTGAAGCTTTGGCAAACAGTGGGAGCGCTTTTTCTTTACCACCACCATATTCGGACGGGGTATAGTAAACATTTTGAGCCATAAGGAATGCTGCCCGTGGATTTTCCGGATTAATTTTTTGAGCCTCTGAGAGCAAGGAGGCCGCTTTACCCGAGTACGACTGGCCGTATAGGCGTGGGTTAACCATAATCATGGCCTGGTAGTAAAACGCTTCAAGCACTAACAATTCATCGTTTTTTGGGCTTAATACCAAAGCTTTTTCTATTTCAGTTTTGGCCTTGTTGAGGAGGTCGGTTTTTTCGGTAGGATTTTCGATCGACCAACTACCCAGAATATAGCAATAAGCCGCGTAGTACAAAGGTTCATACCTATTTTTGTTCTGTTTGGCTAACGATTGAAATTTGTCCCCGAGTTCCGGGTAGCTCATTTGTTCGTGCGGAGTCCTCAGCAAGTCAAGGTTTTCTTTCATTGCTTTGTTAAAACTGCGAGTGCCTGCGAAGGCAAAAAGGGTGATGACGACAAGGGTCATGGTGATTAAACTTTTTTTCATGATTTTTATGTGTTGATTAATTTGATGGCGAAAATAGGATGCTCAGCAGGTGAATAAAAATAATCTGTACCCAATCGGATACAACGACAGATGAATGGTAGAAAAATGAAGATGAACCGAGGAGTATAAGTCATGTAATCGCTCATCTATAGCATAAGTTTCTCTGTTCTGGTCTGGAGCCTATCACTACCCATATCATTAAAATTTACGGTTAACCGTAAATATTTGTACTGAAAATTTACGGTTAGCCGTAAATATTAGAATGTTTGAACAAATCAAATAATAAGAATGCATACGTGGTTATAGACTGCAAAAAGTCCCACAGCTCCTTTAAATTTTGGTGAAAAACGAATTGTCAATGAAAAATTGAAAACAAAAATCACACGCCTAAAAAGTTATTATAATTGAAATTGACTGTAAACTGACGCAGGAAGAATTCCTTAACTGCATTTGTGATTACTTGAATAACAATTTTTGGTATCGCATATTAACGGCATCCTATATAATATAGTTGGAGCACTATTTTATTTACAGTCATATACCGAATTTTTAAAAATTAAATTAAGATAAACAAGTCTTTTATTCTTATTTTAGTATTTTTGCAGTCTAATCGATAAAAAATAGATACAATGGATTATCAAAATAGTACAATATCAGAAATAGTAACTCGGGATTTTCGCACATCGGAGGTGTTTCGCAATCATGGCATTGATTTTTGCTGTGGAGGTCAGGTTGCTTTGGATGCTGTTTGTCGGGAGAAACAAATTGATCTGGATCGAATAACGCAGGAGTTGGATGTTTTAGAACAAACGAAAAGCGGAACAGTGCATAATTATAACGACTGGGAATTGGATTTTCTCGCTGATTTTATTCTTAATACACATCACCGCTACGTGAAAAGTGAAGTTCCGGTTTTACAGACCTATCTCGAAAAAATTGCTGACGTACATGGCGTAAATCATCCCGAACTGGCGGAAGTTAAAAATTTGTTTTTCGCTTCTGCCGACGCTCTTTTACGCCATATGGAAAAAGAGGAGGTGATACTTTTTCCCTATATAAAGGAGCTTATCCAGTGCCGAAAAAAGCCAGAAAACTTTGTAAACCAAATAGCAGAGCCTATCGAGCATTTGCTTAATGAAATGATGCACGAGCATGTTACCGAAGGCGACCGCTTCCGCGAAATGGCCGAACTAACGGATAATTATACCATACCGGAAGAGGCATGCAACACCTATTTGGTGGCCTTGCGCAAACTCGAGGCTTTTGAAAAAGATCTTCATCTCCATATTCATCTTGAAAATAACATACTTTTTCCAAAAACAATTTTGTTAGAAAAAGAGTTTAATGCCTAACTTTGTCAACAATATCCATCGCACGATATGTTATCTAACGCATGTAAATACGCCATCAGGGCATTGATTTATCTGGCCACCAGAATGAACGATGGGTTAAAGGTGAGTATCCGTGAGCTTTCTTCTGAAATTGATTCACCGGAACCGTTTACGGCAAAGATCATGCAATCACTGAGCAAACAAGATATTGTTTCTTCAGTGAAAGGCCCGAATGGCGGCTTTTATATTGACGAAAACCAGGCGAATGTTCGTCTGATTGAAATCGTTAAAGCGATCGATGGAATGCAGGTGTTGACGGGATGTGGGTTGGGGCTTAAAACCTGTTCTGGCGCTCATCCTTGTCCGATACATGCAGAATTTAGTACCATGCGTGATGGGTTTAGTCACTTACTGTATGAAAATACAATCCGGGAACTAGCTGACGAGCTAATGGCCGGACATTCAGCAGTTAAAAATTGGTAGAAAATTTTTTATTTATAATTAGGATAAAAAGGTCTTATATGTTTAATTAAAAATCAATTTTATGAAATCATTTATAGCAAATTTTGAAATCTATATAGCTCTGATTCTATTAACTGGCATTGGGTTGTTGAGTTCATGTGTAACCGATGCTGAAAAATATACCGTTGACTACAACAAAGAAGTTACAGGTGAAATTAGAGCAACATTGACCGATGCGCCGTTGGTTCCTCCCCGAATCGAGGCTAAACACAATACCAAAGTTATTGTTGAGCTTGAAATCATTGAGAAAACCATGCGGTTGGCAGATGGTGTGGATTATACATTCTGGACTTTTGGAGGCAAAGTCCCGGGTAAATTCATACGTGTTCGACAAGGTGATCTGGTTGAGTTTCATCTCCATAACCACCCTGACAACATGCTTCCGCACAACATCGACCTTCATGCGGTTACCGGTCCGGGTGGAGGTGCTGAAGCCTCGCTTATAGCTCCCGGTAAAAGTGCGCAGTTTAGTTTTAGAGCGTTAAACCAAGGCCTGTATGTGTATCACTGCGCTACCGCGCCTGTTGGAATGCACATTGCTAATGGGATGTATGGGTTAATTCTGGTTGAACCTCTGGAGGGATTTCCCCCGGTGGATCATGAATTTTACGTGATGCAAAGTGAATTCTATACTACAGGCCGATTTGGCGAAAAAGGGCATCAGGATTTTGATATGCAGAAAGCTTTAGATGAAAGACCAGATTATGTGGTTATGAACGGAGCTGTTGGAGCTTCTTCAGGAGAAAACGCGATGAAAGTAAAAGTTGGGGAAACTGTTCGCCTGTATATGGGAAATGGTGGGCCAAATTTGGTTTCTTCTTTCCATGTGATTGGTGAAATTTTTGACAAAGTATATGTCGAAGGAGGCACATTGACAAATCATGACCTACAAACAACTTTGGTCCCGGCCGGTGGATCTGCCATCGCTGAGTTCAAGTGCGAGGTGCCCGGAACGCTTCACCTCGTCGATCACAGCATTTTCAGGGCATTTAATAAAGGTGCGCTGGCGCAGATTAAAGTTGTAGGTGACGAAAACCATAAAGTTTTCACGGGAAAAGAAAAAGAAGAAGTGTATCTACCCGAAGGTTCCTCCATTCAGAGCATTAGCTCCGGTAAGCAAACCTCATCAGATGAGGTAATTGAGGAGAAGACCTTGGAGGAAAGACTGGCTGCCGGGAAAATTCTATACAACCAAAACTGTATGGCCTGTCATATGGAACTCGGAACCGGCATTGCCGGAACATTCCCTCCTTTGGTAAATTCCGACTATCTTCAAGCACTTCCAGATAAAGGTATCAGCGTTATTTTGAATGGGTTGCAAGGAGAAATCCTTGTCAATGGAGAGAAGTTTAACAACATCATGCCGGCTGTTTCGCTCAACGATGATCAGGTGGCCAGCATTTTAACTTATATTCATAACAACTTTGACAATGGTGATGGATTGATAAAGGCTGCTGAAGTCAAGGAATGGCGCAACAAAAAATAATGACAATGTTGTTTAAAAAGGAATTGGCTTTTCTTGTCATGCTTTGTTTTGTGGTGAGTTCTGTATCGTCGCAAAACAAAGGCATGGTATTGATTCCATCCGGGAGCTACAAGCCTTTCATCAAAGGCAAGGTGGATGAAATACAGGTGGATAGCTTCTGGATTGATGAGAAATCGGTTACCAATGCAGAGTTCTCAACTTTCGTTGATGCTAATCCAAGTTGGTCGCGTGAGGAGATTAAGCGACTTTTCGCCGATGAAGACTACCTTTCGCATTGGGCAACTGATTTATTCAATCAAGACAGTTTTCTGATTGGAAACGCTCCTGTTGTTAACGTGTCGTGGTTTGCCGCTAAAGCTTATTGCGAATGGCAGGGCAAGCGACTTCCGATGCTTAGTGAGTGG
Organism: Bacteroidales bacterium UBA6244; assembly: GCA_002440885.1. GTDB lineage: Bacteria > Bacteroidota > Bacteroidia > Bacteroidales > F082 > UBA6244. Next base: position 1,035 of record DJVY01000191.1, on the reverse strand, counting down.
GAATATGCGGCTAGTGCTTTGCCACAAGGAAGTGTCGACAGCAGCAGTTTGCAGGAAATTATTGCCAACTGGTACAGTCGACGTACTCTGTCCGAAAATGATACGGTACCACATTATAAAAACGAATTTGGCATTTGGGACATGCACGGCAAAATATGGGAATGGGTTTACGATTTCAACAGCGTGCAATCAAATGAAGACTCAAGAAACATGGAAGAAACCCCGGAAGGTTTGTTTTGTGGAAGTGCTTCTTTGAATGCCAGCGATGCTTCCGATTACTCAACATTTATCCGTTTTGCCTTCCGGGGAAGTTTGAAAGGGCATTTTACCGTCAGAAAACTTGGATTCAGATGTGTTAAAACGAAATAAAACTTACAATAACATGAAGAATATACTATTTATAATGTTGACAGGCTTTTTAATTGCAGGATGCAATGAAAAAAAAGAGGAGGTAAAGCAATGTTGCAATACCAAAAACGAGCAAAAAGTAACAAAAGATTTGATTGACCAACTTCCGGGAACTTCGGTATACCAACTCGATGGTGATTGGACGTCACATAAGGGTAAACCATTAAAATTGAACCAATTGACCGGAAAACCTGTTGTTCTTACCATGATTTTTACACATTGCGAATATGCGTGTCCAATGATGGTGAATGATCTTAAAATGATAGAGCAAGAATTTAGCTCACAAGAAAGAAATGAATTCAACTTTGTTTTGGTGAGTTTTGATTATGTGCGTGATAAGCCGGAAAGATTGGAATCCTATGCCGTATCGCAAGGGCTAGACGACAACTGGATTCTTCTCCATGGAGGGGAAAGTCAGGTGAAGGAACTTTCGGTTACGCTCAACATCAGTTACGAAATGCTGGAAAATGGGTCATTTTCTCACACCAACCGAAAACTTGTGCTCGACAAGCAGGGTAGAATAGTTTATTCACAGAATGGTTTACAAACAAATAGGGAACCCGTTGTTGAAGCGATAAGGAGCTTGCTGTAAATTGCAATTTGCTTGTTGTTAACCCTCCGGAAACC
>DJVY01000201.1 GCA_002440885.1 Bacteroidales bacterium UBA6244 | reverse complement strand
CTTATTGATTGGGTGAGGTTTCCATAGTCGTCATAACTGTAAGTATCTACCGTTGTCATGGGTGTGCTTAAATTGGGGATATGCGTTTTGTGTTGCACCAATGGTGAGGCGGTATAATACTCGAACACATTCTTCTGAATATCAATGGTGGCATCGTTTTTGTCCCAGGTACTTGTTTGGGCAGTTTTTACGCGGCTAATCAGCCAGTTTGGCTCGTCCACATCGTAGGTAAAATCTGTTTTTGTATAAAAATCGTAGGCTTGCTCGGGGGCAGAGAAACTCATGTTGTCGGGTTCGGTAAACACGGTAGCCGAGGTAAGGTTGCCAAACCCGATATCGTCAGCTGAATAGCTTTGTTTGGTGAGGGTTGTTTTTACAAACGAGCTGCCGGCATCTCCCGTACTGTTCACTTTGGTTAAGGAGCGGGGGGTGTAGTAAAAAATCCGCTTGTCGCCAAAATGTTGCACCACGGGCGGTTCGTTCAATGTTTCGTTGATTATGACATCTGTTCCGGATACACGGGCATAGGATTTGCCTGATTGGGGCCACCGGAAATAATATTCTTCATTTAAGGTATAGCTTGTGATCGATTTTGTTTGATGGTCTGTGCCGGGATTACCCAAGGTGGTCAATTTGTCGAAACCCAGAAACCCTTTGCCCAGCCGGTGTACTTTTGCCCCTTCGTAAAGGTATTCAACAATGTATTGGCCTCCGACACCATTATCGGAAGTAACAGAACTAACCGCGTATAAGGCAGGTTGAATGTTTATTACATTTGTTATTTGGTCTGTTCCTTTGGTATAAACCGTATTGCTGGTAAGGGGGGTATATTGTATCTCGGTTTTATGGCCAAGACCATTGGTGAAAGATTTAACAAGATTTAATTGTGTTGTCACATCGAATTCATGAATATAATCAATACCGGTAACACCCAAGGTGTATAAATCTGCTTTGTTGTCACCATTAAAATCACAAAAAGCAAACGTATGCTCAGAAATGACTTTTCCAAGCCCGGCAAATCCGTCAAGATCACGAATTTCCCCCGATGAGGATTCACTAAAATTATTGCCATTGGAATAATAAATTTCGTATAAAGCATTATAAGGCTCTAGAGGATCGAGAATCATGTTTAATTGCATAATGTCGCTTTTCCCATCACCATTATAATCAGCCAGATTCAATGAATGACTCCACAACTCACCAAAGCTATTAGGATCATAATCCCATAGGTAGGGTAGACTAATACTAACAAAACCAGTGCTGCCATTAAAACACATAGCTTCCCAGGTGGGGTCTACAGCCGTAGAATTGTAGGTAAGCAAATCGGTTATGCCATCGCCGTTAAAGTCTGCCGGAAATATTTGATGCCATACCGTTGGGTAACCCGAACCATATATCCAATTAAAACTATTTGTTGTTATGTCAACACGATAGATAAGGCAATCGCTGGTGTTTGATCCTCCCGGAGCAGAGCCCCATTCAGCAGTGCGCAAAACATCGCTACGTCCATCGCCGTTAAAATCGCCAACAAGTAGGACACTTTTGTCAAAATTAGTATTGCCAAAATTTAGTTTTCCTATGAAAACGGATTGTGTATAAGGTGCCGCCTCATTAAACTTCCAGATATGCACATTATCGATGTCATTTCCTGGATCGTTGTCATAGTTTTCAGGAATGTTTTTATAGGCAATTAACAATTCGGATATCCCATCGCCATCAAAATCACCTACCCTAAATTCAGGTCGGTTATATTGCCACCACTCGGTAGCGTTTAATACACATTCTGTAAAGCTATTTCCTTGAGATAAAAAGAGCCTGTTTACAATGGTTTTTTCTTTTTTCTCAGTGATATATTTTAATTCTAAAAAATCCTGACGCCCGTCCCCGTTAAAATCTCCAACCATTAGATGTTGATAAAACATGCTAGGGTCTCCCAATAATGTTATTGGGATAGAGAATCCATTGTTAATCTCTCTTAGCCTAAAATACCAACTTTCTGCTTTTTTTGCCACGTGGCCTGAATGTTCATAAATAGAATATTCAACGCTGATATCATCAGTTCTCCCGTCACCATTTATATCAAGAAAGAAATGATCAATGTCCCGTGTAGTACTTATTTTATTAAAATTGTAATTGTTGACGATATGATCATTTTCACTATTCCATTGCACAACAATAGGATTTAATTTGGCTTCGCTTGCTACACCCACGGAATATCCAACGTTAACAAGTCTAGAGTAAAAATTTTCTTCATATACCAGAGTATATGTTTCAAGTATTTGTGATTGAAAGTTAATGTTAATTTTTTCTAATAGTTTATCCAAATGAACACTGCACCCTAAAACATACTGCTCAATTTCATCAATCCGACTGGCTTTATACTGAAATTTTATAACATAAACAGAAGTCTGCCCCGTGACGCTATTCCCCCCATATTCTATTTCATCGATAATACCCATGCCACCTGTTTCGATATAGCTAAAGTCAATGTAGTTTCCTTTTCGGTCTTCAATTTTGTTCAGGCACCAGGTAAGTATCGATGTTCTACCCTGTGCCTCAATTCTTCCGGTAGGCTCACTTCCATAATAGAGTATTTGTCCACTTTTTGTTTTAACAACAAATTGCTCCGGCCCACTACCTGCCGTACCAACAGCGGTAATCTTCGAGAAAGTTTCATTCTCCGTCCTAAACTCCGTTTCTGTCTCGTTTACAGGAATCAATCTTTGCCCATCCAGCATGAACCGGTCGTTTTCGTCAAAATCCACGCCATCGATAAACCCATCGTGGTATAGGGTTGTTCCGGTACGTGTGATGGCTGAGAGGCCACTTAACGACCATCCCACTCCCAAAAGCCCATTGCCTCCCTGGCTGTTGTATACCAACGACAGTTGTGGGGTCATGCCTGCCACCCCCGGTGGCACTTCGATGGGAATATTGTAAACGGCCGCCCCTGTTGGCGAAACCATTAAATTACCTGGCAAAGTACCTACCACCCCACCCAGGTTGTTGTTGGCAGCTCCTCCGGTTTCTTCACCATCCTCGGGCGGAAAAACAAGCAGGGGGTCTATTTTTGCCCATACATGATGGTCTTCATCCGAATGTGCCCAGAAGTTGGGTATCATTTGTATGTATTGGCTTGCAACATAGTCTTTTGTAACATCATGGTTAACAGGTTCATCAAGCACGAATGAAGTTTGGGGGCTCTGGCAGTAGAGGCCTAGAGTGAATAACACCAACAGGTTAAGTATAACAGGTTTCATT
>DJVY01000173.1 GCA_002440885.1 Bacteroidales bacterium UBA6244 | reverse complement strand
TGTCCTTCAGGTGCTATTTACAAAAGGGGAGAGGATGGTATTGTACTCATCAACCAGAAAAAATGCCGGGCATGGAGAATGTGTGTTACAGCTTGTCCGTATAAAAAAAGTTATTACAATTGGAGCACTGGCAAATCAGAAAAATGCTTGTTGTGTTATCCTCGTCTTGAATCAGGACAGATCCCGGCATGTATGCATTCTTGCGTTGGACGTATCAGGTATCTGGGTGTGATGTTGTACGATGCCGATAAAATTGAAGCAGTAGCTTCTTGTCCAGAAGACGAATTGGTTGACAGACAACTGGATATTTATCTCGATCCATTTGATCAGGAGGTTATAACAGCGGCAAAAGAAAATGGAATTGCAGACTCCACAATTGATGCCGCCCAGAAATCACCAGTTTATAAATTTGTAAAAAAATGGGGACTGGCATTACCACTGCATCCTGAATTCAGGACTTTACCAAACCTGTTCTACGTTCCACCGTTGTTGCCCACCATGGCCTTTGTAGAAAATGGAACATATGAAACCACCAGTGAATCTTTCTGGGGAGCCATTGAAAAATCACGGTTACCGATGCAATACCTGGCCAACCTGTTTAGTGCCGGAAATGAAAAAACAATCGAAATAGTCTTGAAAAAATTGATGGCTGTAAGGTTACATCGCAGAAATGTAACAGTTGGCGATTTGCCCGAAAATGAAGTAACTGACCCAATGGGAGAAGTGAAAATGGATAAAGATACGGCCGATGCTATTTTCAGGCTTACCTCCCTGCCCTTGTTTACTGACCGTTTCGTTATTCCGGCAGCGCACCGCGAGGAAGCCATGGAAATGCTGGAAAGTACGGCCGATGTAAAAGGAAACCATGGCTTCGGTTTTAAGGAACCACCTAAAAGAGGCTTATAAATAAGGAATTTTTTATGAAAAATCTAAATCACTATCAAATATTGGCTAACATGTTCAGGTATCCTGATGAACACAATGTGGGATATTCAGAAGCATTTCTGAAGCTATGTACAAGAGAGTTTCCTGAAAAGGCAAATTCATTAAAACAGCTGTTTATAAATCACAGCTTGTTGACAATCAGGGAGCAGCAGGAATATTACCTAAAAACCTTTGATGTACAAGCCATATGTTACCTTGATATTGGGTATGTGTTGTTTGGGGAGGATTACAAAAGGGCTCAATTGCTTGTAAACCTTCAAAGTGAACACAAAAAAAACGGGATAGATTGTGGCAGTGAATTGGGAGACCACCTGCCCAATTTGCTAACACTCCTTTCAAAAACAACTGATCCGGATTTTGCAGACGAACTTGGATTCATTATAACCACTCCGGCAATCAGATTCATGCTTACCCGTTTCAAGAATAATCCTACGCATTATTATAAGGAAATATTGGAGGTTTTGTATTTATTCCTGCAACGCGATTTTGACGGTAAAGGTTTGTTGGAATATGCAATGTCTGAAGAGGCATTTAATGGTGATAAAGATTTTGTGATGTCTTCACCCAAGTCTGTTATTTGCGATACATTTTGTCATAAACATAAAACCAGCTAATTATGTTCAATAACTTTTTTTTTATTGGTTTGCCCTATGCGGCCTTTACGGTTATGTTGGTCGGTTCCATTTTCAGGTACTTAAATTTTGGTTTTAAAGTATCATCGTTGTCCACACAGTTCCTTGAAACCAGGGAGTTGTTTTATGGAAGCCGTCCTTTTCACTGGGGCCTGTTGTATTTGTTTTTTGGCCACTTAGTAGCATTTTTATTTCCCCGAAGTGTTCTTTTGTGGAACAGCGTGCCTGTTCGATTGCTTATTTTGGAAATAGTTGCGTTGGGGTTTGGCATTACGGCTTTTTTCGGGTTGTTTTTATTGATAGTGCGCAGGTTAAAGCATAGGCGGTTAATAGTGGTTGCTAATAGAATGGATATCGTCGTTTATGTTATCCTTGCGGTTCAGATTATTTCGGGACTTTGGATCGCATTTTTTTTCAGGTGGGGGTCCTCCTGGTTTGCTGCGACGATGACGCCTTATCTTAAGTCTGTTTTTTTGTTTGCTCCTGATATTGCAGCTGTTTCAGCCATGCCACTTGCTGTAAAAATCCATATCATTTCGGGTTTCACCATTATCGGAATCATCCCATTCACCCGGTTTATGCATTTTCTGGTTTATCCGTTTGCGTATATATGGCGCCCCTATCAATATGTAATCTGGAACTGGGATCGCAAGACAATCCGAAAATCGAAAAAACTGGTAAATGGAGTGAGGTCAAAGAACAATTAGTATCAGCGAATAAAAAATTCTAATTAAAATAAACCCACAAGATGGCATTACCTGAATTAATTGATTTTAAACAGGAAAGAATCAGAACGCTTCATTATACCTGGATTGCGTTTTTTATCACTTTTTATGTTTGGTTCAACATGGCACCTCTGGCCACTACCATGCTTGAAAACCTTAACTGGCTTACCAGAGATCACATCAAGGTATTGGCTATTTGCAATGTGGCTCTTACCATCCCGGCAAGGATTGTGGTTGGTGCCTTAATCGACAGGTATGGGCCACGTATCGTTTTCAGCCTGCTGATGATAGTTATGTCAGTACCGGCATTTTTATTCGCCTTTGGGGATTCGTTTTTACAACTTCTTATCTCCAGATTAATCCTTGGCTCTATTGGTGCTGGATTTGTAATAGGAATCAGGATGGTTGCACAATGGTTTCCACCCAAAATGGTTGGACGGGCTGAGGGCTTCTATGCCGGATGGGGTAATTTTGGTTCGGCATGGGCCGCGTTGACGTTGCCCTGGATAGCCATTCATTTTTTTGGAGGTGAAAATGGCTGGAGATATGCACTGGCTATTAATGCCGGGGTTTCATTGGCCTATGGAATAGCCTATTATTTTTTGGTAAAAGATGTTCCGAAGGAAGGGGCTACTAAAGCCTATCATTTTAAAAAAGCCAAAAAAACACAACCCATGACGGTAAGCTCTTACCGCGATCTGATTCAGTATCTTGTCTGGTCATTCCCACTGGTGGGGGCCATGGGAATATTGACCTGGAAGATTGGAAATGTTGTGGTTGATGGAAAGCCCATTTTATCTGATAATATACTCTATCTCATTTATAGCATTTTAGCCTTGATTTTTGTAATACATGTTATCAAAGTATTGCAGGTGAACCTCCCTATTTTAAAGGCGGGCGTACCCGAAAACGAAAGATACCGCTGGGGAAATGTGGCTGCCCTGAATAGCACCTATTTTGCCAACTTCGGTGCTGAATTGGCTGTTGTTTCAATGCTACCCATGTTTTTTCAAAATGTTTTCAGGGATTTAACAAACGATGAAGGTATGTTTATCATGACAGCTACTTTTTCCGGTATAATTGCGGCCTCTTTTGCATTTGTCAACCTTTTTGCCCGGCCTCTTGGCGGACTTTTATCAGATAAAATGAATAACAGAAAGAGAACAATGCTAATCTATATGGTTGGGATTGCTATTGGCTTTTTCTTCATGGCTATTATTGCTAAATATGGCTCTATGGGTGAGGATGGAGTAAAAACCTTAGAACCCATGTTTGAAGGGATGTGGTGGTTGGTAGTCGCTGTAATAATCACCATTGTAACGTCAATGTTTGTGCAGGGAGCAGAAGGTGCAACATTTGCCATAATCCCAATGATAAAAAAAGAACAAACAGGCCAAATTGCCGGAATGGCCGGTGCATATGGGAATGTTGGTGCTGTGGTGTATCTGGTTATATATTCACTTGTCGATGATAAAACTTTTTTCTACATCCTATCTGCCGGAGCCACCATCAGCTTTCTTTTTTGCTGGGCCATGCTCAGGGAACCGAAAGGCTCGTTTGCTGAGGAATAGAACTGCATATTAGTGGATTAGAAATGTTATAAAAATTACTTCCTAAATATAATATTATGCTGAAAATTAACCTGTCGGACTGGAATGTCGAAGACGAGAGTTTCTGGAAAAAAACCGGCAGCAGAATCGCAACAAAAAACCTATGGATATCCATTCCTGCATTACTTCTGGCCTTTGCAGTGTGGATTATGTGGAGCATCATTGCTACTAAAATGAAGTCATTTGGCTTCAATTTTGGCATGATTACAGATGGTATGAGTCATGAAGAGGTAACTGAAAAGTTAAAGGAAATCAATAACCTTTACTATACTCTACCAGCTATTGCGGGGCTTGCTGGTGCAACACTCCGAATACCAAATTCGTTTTTGATTTCATTAGGTGGAGGACGGAATGTAATATTTACGACTACCTTATTACTGCTTATACCGGTTATCGGGGTTGGTATCGCTTTGCAAAATGTCAATACACCTTATCTGACTTTTGCCATTTTCGCGGCACTTTCCGGTTTTGGGGGAGGTAATTTCTCATCTTCCATGAGCAACATCAGTTTTTTCTTTCCAAAAAGGATGCAGGGAACCTCACTGGGCCTAAATGCTGGAATTGGCAACCTCGGTGTTGGTATCATGCAAAAAGTAATACCATGGATTATTGGTTTTTCTTTTTTTGCTGTTGTTGGTACTGATGATATTAATGGTTTTGGAGAGGCTTTATCCGGATTTCAAAATGCTGGTTGGGTTTGGGTTCCTGTACTTGCTCTGGCATCAATTGCTGCATTTTTTGGAATGAACAATGTTATAACAGGTACTCCGAAAATGCCTTCTGCTTTGCAGGGGATGGGAAAAACCTTGTATATGACTGCATTAGGTCTTATTGCAACATTTATTGGAGCTTTTTTATTGATTGGTTTGCAATTAAATACCTGGATCGTTTTGCCTGTCGTGGTTATTCTTACCCTCGTGCTTATGAAATATGCCACTCCGGGAGATATTAAAACAAACCTGAACAAGCAATTTGCCATATTTAATAACAAGCACACCTGGATCATGACCATTATTTACACGATGACCTTTGGTTCATTTATTGGCTACTCGGCAGCTTTTCCAAAGTTGTGCCAGGATATTTTCGTGTTCAGCAATCCTGAGGATCCATCGTACCTCAATCCCAATGCACCTAATTTTTTAATGTGGGTTTTTCTTGGCCCTGTAATCGGTGCACTAATCCGCCCGGTTGGTGGCTGGCTTTCGGATAAAATTAACAGTGGCGCAAAGGTAACAGCCATTAGCACCATGGTACAGATTCTGGCAACCGTTGCTGTAGCCTATTTTGTAGTACAAGCTAAAAACAGTTTCACTCCAGAAGAATACTGGTGGCCATTTTTTGGGTGCTTTATGATTCTGTTTTTAACCACAGGCATTGGAAATGGTTCAACATTCAGAAGTATCCCCTATATTTTCAATAAAGCGCAGGCCGGGCCGGTTCTTGGATGGACTGCAGCCATTGCCGCTTACGGTGCTTTCATTATCCCAAAAGTATTCGGACAACAAATTCAAAATGACACACCTGAGTATGCTTTGTATGGTTTTGCACTGTATTATTTAATCTGTTTATTTCTTAATTGGTGGTTCTATCAAAGCCCCGGAGCAAAAATAAAAAACCCGTAATTATGAAGTGTAATAGCTGTACCAACAAAAGGTGCCCAATCAATATGTACTGTTTGCCCAATTGGCTGGAGTACACACAAAAAACCAAATCAACGCTCTATCTAACTAAAAATCATTCTATTTTTAAAGCAGGGGAACTCGTAAGAGGTATTTATATTCTGTGCTCAGGTAAAGCAAAGGTGATGATGGAAAAAGAAAAATGTAATGTAGAAATAATTCGACTCGCAGGCTCAGGACAGGTGCTGGGTCATAGAGGGTTTAGTGAAAAAATGGTTTATCCTATATCTGCTAAAACACTTAACGATTCAGAAATAGCATCTATTTCAAATGAAGACTTTTTTAAACTCGTGAGAGAAAATAAAGATCTGGCGATTTACATGATGATGTTTTTTGCGGATGAATTGTTAATGTCTGAACAGACCTTCCAAATTTACGGTACGCAAACCTCTCGAGCAAAAGTAGCCTATACATTGGTTCTGGTGATTAATGCTTTTAGATACGCTGACCATAATACCAAGCAAATTGACTTTGGTTTAAGTTTGCATGAATTGGCTACTTTTGCAAAAGTTTCATACTCCACTTTTTCACGGGTATTAGATACGTTTGTTGAAGAAGGCCTACTTGTGAAAAGAACATGGAAATATTATGTTGCTGATGAGGCCGCATTATCTAACCTTGCCGGGGTGGAAATAAAGTAAAAACTATTGCTGCTTTGGTTATCTTAATTA
>DJVY01000148.1 GCA_002440885.1 Bacteroidales bacterium UBA6244 | reverse complement strand
TTAGGTATTAATATTTTGTAATGCTCTCTCGATGATTTTAATCAGGGATTTTTGGTCGATTTCCTGATTTCGTATTTTGCGCTCATGATATACTTTGAGCAGCTCCTCGCGCACCCATTCGGGGTCGATTTGAAATTCACTGCACAGGGCTTCGATGATGGCCATGTCTTCTTTGCGTATGCCGTAGTGAACGAATAGGGTGTCTAGTCCTTTTTTTGCCATGGTTGTTAGATTGGGTTAAGTTAAAACATTGAAGGTTCAAATGAAATCCATCCTGTTGTGTCGTCGGCTTTGGATATCAGGTTGTCGGCATATTTCCAGGTTCGGTTATTGATACTGCCTTTGGGAACAATTACACCTCCAATTAGCGGTTTTGACTTACTTGAATTTTCCTGGATATATTGAAAAAGCGCATTGTGTTTATTAACAAACTGCTTGTCGGAATCCAACGTTTTGGTGTCGAACAAGGCGATTACTCCGGTTTTGAGCCTGATGACAAAATCAACATAAAATCCTCTGGTAACTTGGTTCGCATCAGTATAGGTTATGGCAAAATCTTCCTTGTTTTTATCTCCGTTTTTGTACCACCAATCGATATGTGCCTTATTTTTCTCCAAAAAGGCAGTAAATTCTTTTTCAGGATTGCTCGCATTGTTGAACATATAGTATGGTTCCAGCGCATGCAAAACGGCAGGTTGTTCCTGATAATGTTCGTTGTATATTTTCTCAGCCGGAACATCCCAGCGGCTTTGCTCTACCTTTTGCGTGGCTTTTGCTGCTTTCTCCTTTTGCAGTTCCTCGTGTTTTAACAGGGCCAGGTCGATCAATTCGATGAATTTAGATTTGTTTTGTTCGTACAAAATTACTTTGATGGAGCTGTTTTCGTCCATGGCCAGATAATCCTCGAAAAGCATTTTTAGCGAAAGTTCGAGTACCGGGGTTGAATCTACTTTGGCGTAGGCACCTACATTTTCACGACAAAAATGCCGAAAAAGGTTGTTAAGTTCATGGGTTGTTTTGGCAAAGTTCTCTTTTATCTCCACCCTTGTGGCTCCTTCCTGAATGATGATCTGTAAATCTTTTGGGATGCGTATTTCGATGTTGTCAACATTTATCTCAATAAAGTTCTCTTTTAATTTTTTCTTGTTGTATTCGTCGATGTTTACGCCACTTGTATGGCCGATATCCCGGGTTAAGTCAAAATATTCTTCGACTGCTTCGTAGAGGCATTTCCGGAATTGTGAACTCAATCGGTTTCGTTGAAGCCGCGTATTGATATAATAGGAATTCAGGGCAAGTTCCTGATACCGTTCTACGCGATAGGCTTTATTTTGAACGATAAAATCCATGTCTTCCTTAACAATTTTGATGAGGTCTTTGCTCAGGTTGGTATATACGTATCCATTGTTTAAAAGTGGGTTAGTATAATGTTTTTGCTCAGGCATACGCAAAATGCGCCCTACGGTTTGGATGCCGAAATGTTCTTGTTGGATTTCCCTAAAAATGAGCAAAACAGCCGCTCTCGGACAATCCCACCCCAGTGCGATGGCTTGCTTAAAAAGTAGCACTTCTGTAATGTTGTCGGGGTTTTCCAGACTTTCCAGGTTTGTTTTTTCATTGCTCAACCAAACGGCCAGTTTCCCGTTTTGTGTGGTGATACCTTTGGTGTCTAAAAATGTTTTCACCTCTTCGATAATTTCTTTGTCGTAGGTGCTTTCGGTTTTTGTTTCGTTGGGCAGTTGTACCAACAACAAGGGGTTAATCTTTGCACCCAATTTCCGGTAGGCTTCTTCCAGCTCTTTTCGTTTTTTGAGCGCCTCAACCAACAACACCTGGTTGAGCGAGCGACCTTGCTGTTGGTGATGGTCTAAAGCCGGATTGAGCACCACGTTTTTCTTAATCATTTCGGCCTCAATTACTTCGTGACGCTTGATGATGTGTCCGTAATCGGATTTGAACAGGGGTGTTGCCGAAACATCTATTTCTATTTTGGCGTATATTTTTTGCAACAATTCTTTGGCTTTGGTACCATTGGCATGATAATGGGCTTCATCCAAAATACAAATGATTTCGGTGTCGTTCAGCATGGCGCCATACACAAACTTAATTAAATCTTTTCCCTGCTCATTTTCTTTGATGTACAGGTTACTCTCTTTGTTTACCGACTGCCAGTTGATGAACAACATTTCGTTGGGCTGCAGACGCCCTCCGGTAATATCCTCGAATTGAATGGGTTTGATGGTACGCAATTCTTTGAAATAGTCTTTCAACGACAGATATGACTGTAGGTGCAATTGGTTTGGCGCAAACCAAATAAAGGCCACCTTGCGTTTTGGAAGCTCCAATTTATCGGGAATTTCGTTGCATAACTGATTCAGAAATGCAGCCATGGTAACTGTTTTGCCGGCACCGGTGGGTGCTTTCAGCACCATTCGTTTACGAGCGCCGGGTTGTGCCAAAAGCGAATAGGTGTCTTTTAATAAAGCTTCTACGGCTTCTTCCTGGTATTTTCTAAGTTGTATCATTCCTGGTTGTTTTGTAGCATAAAAAGTTCCACTAATTTTTGTTGCAAGAGTTTCTTGTCGGGTAAGCTAAGCTGGTATTTAGCTACCATGGTGGGGCTTAAACTGCGGCTCAATGCATATTCAACCACCTCTTGTTCTTTGTTTTTGCATAATAAAATGCCAATGCTGGGGTTTTCATTTTCTTTTTTTACATCTCTGTCTAAAGCTTCCAAATAAAAATTGAGTTGACCCAGGTGTTCGGGTTTAAATTTTTCTGTTTTCAATTCGATGGCAACCAAACATTGTAAGTTTCGGTGATACAACAACAAATCGATGTAAAAGTCGCTTTGACCAACCATTAACTTGTATTCATTGGCGATAAACAAAAAATCGGCACCTAGCTCTAACAACACATTTTTAAACTGAACCACCAATTCTTTTTGTAAATCATGCTCATTGAAAGGTTCTTTCAAGTTTAAAAACTCAAATACATAATTGTCTTTAAACGTGTTTAGAATATTGGGGTGTAGGTTTTTTACCGTAGCCGGCAACGTGGCGTTGTTTTGCATAATGCGTTCAAAAACAGCTGCTTTTATTTGGCGTTCCAACTGTCGGCTACTATATTTTTCTTGTAAGCAAAGTTTTATATAGAATAGTTTTTCTTCGGTGCTTTCGCAACTGCTCAAAATTAATCGGTGATGAGTCCAGCTAAGTTTGCTCAAATCGGTGTTTCTTATGTCGCTCAGGCTTATTCCATCTAATATGTAGGGTGATGCTGTGTTTGCCTTCAGTTGTAATTTCCTACCCAAATCTAATTGTGACCGCACTGCGGACACAATTTTATTTTCTTCATTTTCAGCGTTTTGCATTTGTGACCGCACTGCGGACATTGTTTGAGTTAATGGTGCATAGGTTTGGTAAAACTGAATCATCCTATAGAGATTCCTGCGCTCAAAACCTTTAAGCTCAGGATGGTTTTGTTTTACGAAATGGTCGAATTTCACCATGGTTTTATCGCCCCAATGACTGTTTTGCAATTGAAAGTGAAGGTATTGGCCCATTTGCCAATAGAGATTGATAAGCTCTCGATTTACAGAGGCGAGTGCATTGGCCTGTACCTGCTGTATATGCCTGACAATATGTTCAAATTGTGGTTCCATCAAAACAATTCAAGGTTGGTGTTTATTGCCGGGGTATCTTCCTCCAGTTCAGGAATAAAATCCTTATTCTGTTTGGGCAGTATATTCTGATAGGCTTTGTAGATGGCATCGGGTAAGGCGGCGAGGGTGATGTTTTGGGCGATGTCTTCAAACTCTTCTGCATAGGCATACTGGCCGTTGGCAAAAACATACACTTTTATAGCCGTTTCGTTTCCTTGTTGGGCAATGAATAGTTGCAACAGGGTCACGGCCTCTTCCACATGGATGTCGTCGTAAACGATATACACGAATTTTCCTTGGCTATCGGTAAACAGGTTGTGCCACGCCCGGTTTCCGAGCAGCGAAGTAACGTTGTTGTAGCAATCTTCCTTTATGCACAATAAGTCGGTGGCCAGTTGGGTAAGTTTGCGTTTGTTTTTCAAGCTGGGTTCGCGTCCCACAAACTCACTTTTGTAATACCTTAAATTGTTGTGGGTTAAGCCCGGTACTTCCGCCCCTTTGGCGTTGGTATAGCCCTGTATTACCCGTTTGTTGCGCTCGTAGGTAACTTCTTCGCAAATGTTGTTTTCGTTGTTGGTAACCATGATGCACTGGCGGTTGCCCCCGTCCTCGGCATTGAGTTGCATGGTGGCGTGGAGGGTGGTGCCGGAACCGGCGAAGAAGTCGAGGATGGTAAAATTCTTAGCAGGAATCAATGCAACAAAGTACTTTAACATTTCTAGATTTTTCGGGTTATTAAACTTTCCAGAAACAGTTAATACTTCATTTAGTTTTTCCGTGCCGTCATTGGTAGAATAATCAATAAGACTCCTTGAATTGCTTTCCGAGTTAGATTTGAAATATAATTTACCATTTTCCCTAAAAGTATCATTAACATTTACAAATGTTCTCTTCTTGACAGAATAAGAGCCTAATTTACCTGTAACCACAAGATCGTTCTTTTCTTCATTTACTTTTTCCTTGGACCAAGTCCAACAGCCAAGCTTTCCTCTTACCTTTGGGGGTCTAATCGAAATGTATCCCTTTGATACTAAATCAGAGTCGATCGAATACACTAATTTTGGGTCATTTGAAATTTTCGCCAGCTCAGTATCGTAATCACATACTGCAATTATGTCTTTCGTTTCTGGATTGAAATAAATCGTATGTCCTAAATTTGGTCTTGCATTCAAAATTCCACCTTCCCCTCGTGTTGTAATTGCGTCGTTCAAATAATAATAATTTGAACCTTCGACAAAAACATTTTTTGTTTTGAAGTCATTATACATTAGATTTGGAATAACTTTGTTATTATTTGAAAATTGACAAGTCTTCCTATAAACTAAAATGTACTCGTGATTTTTTTGAATATTTATAGTGTCATTTTTTGCATTTTGCTTATTCTGAATTATTGGACCGATACAATTTACTTCCCCAAATATTGAATCACACAACATCTTCAACTGTGCCTGTTCATTGTCATCAATACTAATAAAAATCACTCCCTTATCACTGAGCAGCCGTTTGGCGATTTCCAGACGTTTGTGCATAAACGAGAGCCATTTGCTGTGGCGGTAGCTGTCTTCTTTGTCCACAAAATGGTCGTTGTATTTAAAGTCTTTGCTACCGGTATTGTAAGGTGGGTCGATATAGATGACATCAATTTTGCCTTCGTGGGTAAAGGTAAGGGCCGTAAGGGCGTGGAGGTTGTCGCCTTCGATGAGGAGGTGGTTGGGGGGGAGGGAAGGCTGTTGGCTTTTGGCTTTTGGCTGTTGGCTTTTGGCCTCATCCATTTCGGTTTCGGAAAAAATTTCTGTTTGCGTGGTTTTTGGCTTGGTTGGCCGGATGGCAGGCAGGTCGGTGGCTAGGATACGTTTTTCGGGTACTTCGCGCAGCACGGGCAGGCTGTGTCGGAGTTGTTCTTCCACGTCTTCGGGTTTGTCTTCCCACACGAGGCCGTATTTCTTTTTGGTGTTGATGAGGTTAACGAGGTAGGCTTTTTCGTCATTCGTCAGCGAATCCAATTGTTTTATTTTATCGAGAATTTGCTTTTTATTCATAAGGGTAGCTAGTACATAAGTTGGGTATCAAAATAATGGCACTAAATTAGAAAAAATATTGAAAGGAAAACCACAGAGCCGCAAACAAAAAGCATGAGAAAACCAGTGGGCCTTTTTTACCACTTACTCCACCAAGTTAATCAGGTTGTTGGGCGTGTCGAACAGCCGTAGCCTGCCTTTCAGGGGGAATCGTTTAATTTCGCGGACATGGCGCAGATGCCATGAGAAGTAACCGGGTGCGTAATCGCAGAGGCTGGCTTTTTGGTGCGCGTAGGTAAACGGGGTTACGTCGTAAAGCTCGGCCACAAAAAGTGCCTGGCCAACATGGTAGTAGTTTTCCCAGTCGCTGTCGTAGCTGTCGCGTGCACTGCACCACACGCCTAGTGCAGGGTCAGTTTTTTGGGGGTGCAGTTTCATGAGTTCGTCCACATTTTGTCCTGAACAGATGAGCAGGTCGCCGCGGTATTCTGTTTTCCACACACGCAGTTCGATGGTTTTTTGTCCTGAACGAATCATTTCAGCCCAGGGTTGTCGGATGGAGAGGGTTTTCATGGGGTATGGGTTAATAAGGTTAGTCGGGTTTTGATGAATTTACTGAAGTTGTGCATGTTAAACCTATTTAGTGGAAATCAGATACTTAAATTGTTATCAGATATAATATCTCCGTGACTTCTTCGCGCAAATCCGTGTAACAACCTATTAGCTATTTCACGAAGGTATTATGTTTGCAAAAG
>DJVY01000085.1 GCA_002440885.1 Bacteroidales bacterium UBA6244 | reverse complement strand
GATTTTAATATTTCGTTCAACAACAACCGGATTCTCGATTTGGGTGGAAAAACACTTTACATAGATAATGACACCTACAAACTTAAGATCGGGAGCTGGTCGGTGATACAGGAAGGTGAACAAATGGGTAGCTTTTTTGGTCTGGAAGCAGATGGGATCTGGCAGCTTGACGAAGCCTCAGAAGCCGCCCGATATGGAGATGTTCCCGGCGATTTTAAGTACGTTGATCAGAACAATGACGGCGTGATAGATGCCAACGACAGAAAAATTATCGGACACGCGTTACCCAAATTTTTCTGGGGGATGAACAATACTTTCTCTTATGGAAACCTGACGCTCGACATTTTTATTCAGGGACAGCACGGCAATCAAATTCTCAACAGCAACCGTTTTGAGCTGGAGTCGGGAAACGGGCTTTCGAATGCTTCGGTTGATATGCTAAACCGTTGGACTCCTGAGAACCCAAGCAATGAATTTCCGCGTGCTAACCGCAATGCCGATTACCTGAAAATGTCGGATCGTTATCTTGAGGATGGATCATATATCCGGGTTAAGGTGATTACCCTGTCTTACAACTTGCCTGCCGCGTGGATGAAAACTTTGCGTCTCGACAATGCTCGTTTTTACGTTACCGGCGAAAACCTGCTCACCTTTACAAAGTACACAGGTTTCGATCCTGAAGTAAGCCGTTTTGGCTTTGATAATACCCGCATGGGCTACGATTATGGAGGATATCCCTCTGCCAAAACTTATATTCTCGGAGTTATTTTGAACTTTTAACAACATTGCAATGAAAAAGATATTTATTATTCCTGCTGTCCTGTTCCTGATGTTGGTGATTTCGTGTGAAAAGCAACTGGAATTAACTCCCCACAGGATTTATTACGATAATTTTTACCAAACCAGTGAAGACGCAGTAAGTGCCATAAATTCAGTGTACAGTATCCTCACGCAGGTAAACCAATACAACAGTTATTTATGGCTTGTACAGGACATCGCTTCCGACGACTGTCATGCAAGAGAGTCGCTAAACGATCCCAATATTCACCAGTTTGACCAATATAACCTGCAATCTACCAACACCTACCTTGAAGGAATCTGGCAAGGATCGTATCTGGGAATAAGCCGGGCGAATGTTGTGCTTGAAAAAGTGCCTGAAATTGAAATGGATTCAGCCCTCAGGCAACAGATTCTGGGTGAGGCTTATTTTCTCCGGGGACTGTTTTATTTTAATCTGGTCAGGTTATTTGGCGATGTGCCACTTATCACCAAACCTGTTTCTACCGAGCTCAACGACGAGGAAGTGTACGTAACCCGAACAGCTGTTGATTCGGTTTATGAGCAGGTTATCAGCGACTTTAGTAAAGCTGCAACAGGTTGCCCCAAGTTGTATTATCAGGGTGCTGACAAAGGGCGGGCTACCCGTGGAGCTGCTTTGGGGATGTTGGCAAAAGCCTGTTTAACTCAAAAAAAATGGGCTGACGCTGCTGATGCTTGCGAGCAGGTGATGGCACTCGGAGTTTATGGATTGTGGGATGATTACACCGACAATTTTAAAGATGCCAGACGTAATGGGAAAGAATCGGTTTTTGCCGCCCAGTTTTATTCCGGTGTTACCAGCCAGAATAATCAGATTGTAATCAGTGGCCTGCCTTATATTCAAGGGGTTTTTGATGCCGGAGTAGAAATCATGTTGCCCACCGATGATTTGTTAAACAGCTTTGAGACAGGCGACTATCGAAAGGAAGCTACTTTTTTTGAGCGGTACTGGTACGATACTTTTGATCCACACATTTTTAAACATTGGGATCAGGATGCATACGAAGCAGATGAAACAGCACAATGTGGAAGCAACTTCGACGTCATGCGTTATGCCGAAATTCTGCTGATGTATGCCGAAGCCCTGAATGAATTAAACGGCCCTGGTGCTGAGTCGTATGCCGCCATCAACGAGGTAAGAGCCCGTGCCCGCAATGGAAATCCTGACGTGCTTCCTGATTTACAAGGGCTTTCGCAGGATGATTTTCGCGATGCGGTGTTAAAGGAACGAAGAGTGGAGTTTGTGAATGAGGGCATACGATGGTACGATCTGGTACGAACGGGTAATCTCATCACTTTTGTGAAGCGTGCCAAGGGCGACAAAGCCAATCCTCAGTTGTTCAACATGGTTTTTCCAATCCCGCAACGCGAGCTCGACAACAATCCGAATCTAACGCAAAATCCTAATTACCAATAATCAGTACATTTATTCCATAACGAAATACTCTACTTTTGAAATCAAACTTTAATAAATATCCTGTAGTTCAGGTTAGAGCAACCGACGAAGAATGCCGAACGGGATGGGATGACATCATGGGTGAAATCCGGCAGGCATTGGCAAAAACACCTGACACAGTAAAAACTTTGGCAGTAGACTGTTATCAAGGTGTTTTTGAAGAGGAAATGATAAGTGCTTTTCGCCTTGGGTTATCGCCAAAACAGATTTTTTTATCTTCATCTTGTTTCTTGCCAGAAGAAGAAATAAGAGCGCTTACGCAGGATGATGTCACCGAGGACCGCATTTTTGGTTATATGACACGCCTCGAGCTCATCCGGTTTTTTGATCTGAAAAAACTGCAGGAACTTAAAGAACAGATCGCTTCTATTGGCGATGGGCTGATACTTGTTTTTGGCGTTGGAGCCTCTTTGCTGTTGGATAAGCCCTCTCTGTTGCTTTACGCCGACATGGCCAGATGGGAAATTCAGCTGCGTATGCGCCGTCATCAGGTAAATAACCTCGGAATAACAAATAGGGATGAGCCTTTTGAACGCCAATACAAAAGAGGGTATTTCGTCGATTGGCGTGTGCTCGATCGTCATAAAAAGAAACTGATGAGCACATGGGATTATGTACTTGATACCAACACATCCGATCAGCCTAAAATGCTCAAGGGGTCGTTGGTGCTCGAAGGACTGGCGCAGGCTGCTCATCAGCCATTTAGCGTTGTTCCTTATTTTGATGCCGGACCATGGGGTGGACAATGGATGAAACAGGTATGTGATTTAGACCTGGACCAGGAAAATTACGCCTGGTGCTTCAACTGCGTGCCTGAGGAAAATAGTCTGCTACTCGGATTTGGAGAAACCAGGTTCGAGTTGCCGTCCATTAATCTTGTGTTTTACCGTCCTGTTGAGCTACTTGGCGACCCTGTTCATGCCCGTTTTGGGGATGAGTTCCCTATTCGTTTTGATTTTCTGGATACAATGGAGGGAGGAAACCTAAGTCTTCAGGTTCATCCGATAACCGAATACATTCAGCAAGCATTTGGCATGCATTATACCCAGGACGAGAGCTATTATTTGCTCGATGCTAAGGAAGATGCTACTGTATACCTTGGACTAAAAGAAGGGGTGGATGGTAATGAGATGATAGCGGAATTAAAAAAATCGGAAAACACCGGCAGCCCGTTTCCGGATGAAAAATTTGTGCAAAAATGGCCGGCCAAAAAACATGATCACTTTTTAATTCCTGCCGGTACAGTGCATTGTTCAGGTAAAAACAGCATGGTATTAGAAATAAGTTCAACACCTTACATTTTTACTTTTAAGCTGTACGATTGGGGTAGGCTGGGGCTGGATGGAAAACCGCGACCTATTAACATTGCGCATGGAGAGCAAGTGATTCAGTGGGAAAGAGATACCGGATGGGTCAAGGATAATTTGATCAACAAAATAACTGTGCTGGAAACCGGAAATGATTTGCTGGTGGAGAAAACCGGATTGCATCACCGGGAGTTTATTGAAACCCGGCGTCATTGGTTTAGTCAGGCGGTAGTTCATCCTGCTTCCGACAGCGTGCAGGTTTTTAATGTAATTGAAGGCCGCGAAATTGTCGTCGAAAGCCTGACCAACTCCTTTCAGCCGATGGTGTTTCACTATGCTGAAACATTTATTGTGCCTGCTGCCGCCGGAGCTGTTAAAATTTCACCTCATGGAGCATCGGCAGGAAAAAAATGTGCCACCATTAAAGCTTATGTCAGAACCTAAAAAACGATTTATATGAACAAGAGTACCTCATTAAAGATTTTTCTTCCTGTTATTTTCTCCTTTTTTGTGATGGGATTTGTCGACCTGGTAGGTGTGGCTACAGGGTATGTAAAGCAGGATTTTGGACTTTCCGATAAAGTGGCTCAGTTGATCCCCTTTATGGTTTTTATTTGGTTTGCGCTCATGTCAATTCCTACCGGCGTGTTTCAGGATCGCTATGGTAAACGGCTAACTGTAAATATCGGTATGGTTCTTACCGGCGTGGGATTGCTGATTCCATTTGCCTATTACAGCCTTACCTCGGCGCTTATCGGTTTTGCTTTGCTTGGCATTGGCAATACCATCCTTCAGGTATCTGCTAATCCACTGCTTATCGATATTTCACCGGAAGGGTCAAAAGCGGCCAACCTGAGCTTGTCTCAACTTGTTAAAGCTATAGCCAGCATGTTAGGGCCAATTGTTACCGCTGGGTTAGCCCTGTATCTTAACAACTGGAAGCTTGTTTTTCCGATTTTTGCTGCCGTCTCGCTGCTTTCAGCCTGGTGGCTGGCGTCGGTAAAAATTCAAGAGTCCGGTCTTGAAAAAGCTCCTGCAACTTTTTCAGGATCTTTCAAGTTGCTTAAAAATCCTTATATCCTGATTGCCGTTTTGGCCATCTTTTTTATGGTGGGATTTGATGTAGCCATGAACACCAACATTGCTTCTTTTTTAACGGCAAAATTCAGTGTGAGTCTTGAAGCGGCCAGCCTGGGCATTGTTATTTATTTTGCTTCCTTGATGACAGGGCGATTTTTGGGCGCGTTCCTGCTTCGTAAAGTCAACATCAAGTTGTTTATGGTGGTGAGTACCTTGTTGACCCTGACCGGGTTGCTTGGTATTCTGTTTTCCGATAACCTGATGACCACCCGGATTTTAATTTTTGTTGCCGGGTTGGGGTTTTCAAATATCTTTCCCATTATGTTTGCTTTGATTGTGGCACAGAAACCTGCTTACGCCAACGAGTTGTCGGGTTTAATCATTCTGGCGGTGAGCGGCGGAGCTGTTATACCACCGATAATTGGCCTGCTGAGCGATATACTTGGCTTTGCCTCCGTAATTTATGTGCTTATCGGCTGCATAATCTATATTACTTACGCTACGTATTACGTTATTAAACATTAATTTTATGAATCCTGAGACTGACCAAAGAATTATCCTGACCCTGGATGCCGGTGGAACAAATTTCGTGTTTTCTGCCATCCAAGGGAATAAGCCTGTTGTTGCCCCCATACAATTGCCTTCCGAGGCACATCACCTGGAAAAATGTCTGGGAAATATTGTGCTTGGATTTTCCATGCTCACGGAAAAGCTCGCAGACCCTGCCGATGCCATAAGTTTTGCCTTTCCCGGTCCGGCCGATTACGCCCGCGGTATTATTGGTAATCTGCCAAATTTCAGGGCTTTCAACGACAACACGCCCTTAGGTCCTATCCTCGAAGACATGTTTGGCTTGCCTGTTTTTATCAATAATGATGGAAATCTGTTCGCTTACGGTGAAGCCCTGACCGGGTTTTTACCCTTTATTAATCAAAGGATTTTGGATCTGGGGGGCATAAAACAGTATCAAAACCTGATTGGTCTGACATTGGGTACTGGATTTGGCGGGGGTATCGTCCTCAATAAAACCCTAATTATCGGCGATAGCTCTTGTGGCGCAGAAGTGCATAACAGCCTGAATAAATTTAATCCAGACTGGAACGCGGAAGAAAGTGTGAGTACCCATGCCATACAACGTGTTTATGCCGGGAAAGCACAGTTGCCTTTTAGGGAGGATCTTATGCCCAAAGAGATAGCGGAAATAGCCCGTGGAATAAAACCTGGCGATCAGTGGGCAGCACACCAGGCTTTTACCCAATTTGGTGAAGCACTGGGAAGTGCCATCGCCAATATCCTTACACTTATCGATGGTATTGTGGTGCTTGGAGGTGGTATTACGGCTGCATGGGATCTTTTTGCAAATGATATGTTTAAAGAAATTAACCGAAAGTATTTTCATTTCACCGGAACACCTAACAACAGACTTTCTTTCAGTGTGTTCAATCTTGAAGACGAAAGTCAACTTAGGCCTTTTGCTCTGGGGAGAATTGAAAATCTTGCTGTTCCGGGAAATGACAGAACCATTGCTTTCGACAGCATGCCGAGAACAGGGGTTGGTGTTTCGAAAATCGGAGCAAGCAACGCCATCGCTTTAGGAGCTTATGCTTATGCGCTTCAACAATTAGATAAATAGTAGTATGATGAAACGAATTCTCTTTCTTGTTATAGGTATTTTTATCTCGTTAGGTCTTTTTTGTCAACGCAGTCAACAGACCATCCAACCTGTCGACTATGTTGATCCGCTGATGGGCACAACCTTTGCGCGTTGGATGTTGTTCCCCGGAGTAGCCATGCCCTTTGGTATGGTGAAGCTTAGCCCTGATAATCAACGAAAAGGATGGAAGGCCGGCTATGAGTATAAAATCCACAATATCGCAGGGTTTTCACATTTGCATAGCTGGACGATGGGAGGACTGCTCACCATGCCTGCCAATGGCCCGTTAAAAATTCTTCCGGGTACAGAAACTGATCCGGACTTGGGTTACCGTTCGCGGTTTAGTCATGACAATGAAATCGCCAAAGCCGGTTACTATCAGGTTTTTCTTGATGATTATCAAATTAATGCTGAATTGACCGCTACCACAAGGGCTGGTTTTCAGCGGTATACGTTTCCTGAGTCGAACAGCTCCCGGATTCTCGTCGATTTAAAAATTCCAACTGAATACAGCTACGAAATTTTCGAAGCCAAAATCACTAAAGTGAGTAACACGGAGATCGAGGGTTATTCTGTTCAGCAGAGCCTCAGAGGAGCTAATTACAATGAGTATACCCTGCATTTCGTTATGCGCTTCAGTAAACCATTTACCTCGTTCAATGGCTGGATGCGTGAGGAGATTATTGAGGACACAAATGAGATTTATCTGATTTTTGGTGATGAGGATATCGGCGCTTATTTAACTTTTAACACCACACAGGGAGAGCAAATCCTCGTTCAGAGCGGTATTTCTCTGGTGAGTATCGACCAGGCCCGCTTGAATTTGACTACTGAACTTGATCCTTTTGATTGGGATTTTGACGTTGTGGTAAAAAACAACCAGCAAACCTGGAATAAGTTGTTGGGCACTATTCAGGTGCAAGGAGGTGAAGAAACAGATTTTAAAAAGTTTTATACGAACATGTACCGGGCCTACGTAAGCAGAACCATTTGGAGTGATGTTAATGGAAAATACCGCGATATGTACGAAAAAGTGCAACAGCTGGAAGATTCAAACGCGGTAGTTTATGGTGGCGATGCCTTCTGGAATACTTTTTGGAACTTGAACCAGCTTTGGACTTTACAGCATCCCGAAATAGCAAACAGTTGGGTGAAGTCGTTGCTCGAGATTTATGACAAAGGCGGATGGTTGCCTAAAGGGCCTACCGGCATCGAGTATTCCAGCATTATGGTGGCCTCTCATGAAATTCCACTCATGGTTAGCGCTTACCAGAAAGGTATTAGGAATTACGACGTACAAAAGGCATACACAGCCATGCGCCACAACCAGATGGAGCAGGGGAAACCTCATCCGGGTGGAGGTCATGTGGGCAACAGAAACCTGGACACTTACCTGAAATATGGTTTTGTGCCTACCGAGGATGGTCCTGTAAGCAATACCCTTGAATACGCCTATGATGACTGGAGCGTTGGTCAGATGGCCAAAGCTCTTGGGAATGAATCTGACTACAAAACTTTTACCAAAAGGGCATTCAGTTATAAAAATGTCTTCAATCCCGATGTGGGGTATGTGTGGATGCGAAATGCCGATGGCAGCTGGGAGGATGACTTCTCCCCCTATGGTCACTCTGTATTTTATGGTCCAGGCTTTGTAGAAGGCAATGCATGGCAATATACGTGGTTTGTTCCTCACGATCAGCAAGGTCTTCTGAATCAGCTTGGTAAGGAAACCTACATCAGCCGTTTGGAGGCCGGTTTTGAGGCTTCTTTGCCCCACCGTTTTAACTCAGAGCACCTCGATGAGAATGGATTAATTGGGGTGGGAATATTGCCCATAAATCATGGAAACCAACCAAATATGCAGGCAGCCTATTTGTTTAATTATGCCGGTGCTCCCTGGTTGACACAAAAGTGGGTACGCGAGATCATGTATGGCTTTTATGGCGATGGCATTGATGCCTGGCCGGGTGATGAAGACCAGGGGCAGATGGGTGCGTGGTTTGTGATGAGCGCCATGGGATTGTTCGAGATGGATGGTGGTGCCTCTCTGAATCCTGTTTATGAAATCGGGAGCCCTATTTTTGAGAAAATTACAATTGAGCTCGACAGCAATTATTATCCCGGTGGCACCTTTGTTATTGAGGCCAAGGGGGTGAGCCGCGAAAACAAATACGTCCAGTCGGCAAAGTTGAATGGAAAAAAATTAACCAAACCCTGGTTTTATCACGCCGATTTGGTGGCAGGGGGTAGGCTTGAACTCAAAATGGGATCAGAACCCAATAAAGACTGGGGAAGTAAACCTGATGATGCTCCACCCTCGTTGAGCAAGTTGCTTACACAAGATAAAATAGACGAAATAATGGCCTACGATAAATTTAAAGAAGACATGGACGCCTGGAACAAGGCCATGAAGGGCTATTATTATCACAAAGTCGAAAACTTTTTAACCCTGCCCAACGACGAAAATGAGATAGTAATGGTTGGAAACAGCATTACCGATGGTTGTGAGTGGGCTGAGTTGTTTGAAAATCCATTGGTGAAGAACAGAGGAATAGGAGGCGACGACACCAAAGGGGTTCTCGAAAGACTTCATGAGATAACCGAATCGAACCCCGCCAAAGTTTTCCTGATGATTGGAACGAACGACCTCTCCTATGGCGTTCAGGTTGACTCAATATTGAAAAACTACCGTGAAATCATTGAAAGGATACAACATGATTCGCCTCAAACACGTATCTACATCCAAAGCGAACTTCCTACCAATGATGTGTGGCATACAACCCGGAAAAATAGCGATTTGATGGAAATAAACCGTGGATTGCAAAAGTTGGCCAATGAAAAAGGCCTGACTTACATCGATTTGTTTAGCCTTTTTGCCGATGAACAAAATCAAATGAATGCAGAATACAGCAATGATGGCTTGCATGTAAATGGCAAAGGGTATGTGATGTGGAGGGATGCTATCCGGAATTATATTGATGAGTAATTCATTACTCAAGTTTCGCATGTAATCTTTTGAATGCTTATAAATGATAGTCAATAAAATATGTTTTAATTTAGACCTTCGTGACATAGTCAATAATTTATTACACAGAGTTGCACCAAGAAGGCACAGAGGTGCGCAAAGAAAATTTCTGAATAGTAATGGAATCTGTAATTAACTTTATGTCATTGTCATTTATGTTTGATAATCGTTTAATTATCTGATTTTTAATAAATAGGTTTACCTGCAAAACTTGAGTTATTATGATTAAAATTGCTGAAATGAAAAAATACTATTATCTGATTCTTGCCCTGTCTGTGGTGATAATCTTTACTCGATGTGAGACAAATACATCACCTGAAACTGCAACAAAACATGATTCTGTTTATGTTGATACTTCCTTTGTAAACTTTTTTGCGCGCGATTGTTGCGGAGTCACCGGATCTGATGGTTATTATTCTGTTCCTTTACCTGATGGACGAATAGTTTGGATTTTTGGTGATTCGTTCTTAGGTACTGTGAACCCGGATGGCAGCCGTGAAAAACGAAGTCCGGTTTTTATTCGTAACGCTTTCGCGGTACAGGATGGCGATTCGTTGCGCAGTCTTTATCAGGTGATTGATGGATGGGAGTCTTCGCTGGTTATTCCTCCTGATGCCGTAAAAGGCACTGAGTTCTCTGAGGATTCATTGTGGTATTGGCCAGGCGATGGGCTGGTTGAAGACGGTAAACTCAAAGTGTTTATGTCTGGATTCTATCAGGCAGAACCCGGTGGCTGGGGTTTTAGATGGACAGGGGCTAATCTCGCTACTTTTTCACTTCCTGATCTTCAGCTTCAAAGTATTGATCCAATAGATTACCCGGGCGAAGTCGAAATTCATTGGGGGCACGCGGTTTGCGACGACGCTCCTAACTATACCTACATTTATGGGGCAGGTGATAAATTTCCTTATGTGGCCAGGGTGAAGAAAGGTAATGTGCTCGCTCCCTGGGAGTTTTTTACCGGAAGTGAATGGGTGTCCGACTCGCGACAAGCCAAACCCATGACAGATTTTAAAGGATCGGAGCAGTTTAGCGTAATCCGGATTAAGGATAAGTATGTGTTGCTAACCCAATCAGGTGATTTTTTAGACAGCGGGTTGTTTTCTGCTACCTCCGATCTGCCTTTTACCGGCTGGAGCCAGGAAAAAGAATTGTACAAACTCAAACCGCTGAAACCAGTTAAGGACTTGTTTGCCTACAACCCGGTGGCTCATCCGCACTTTACTCAAAACGACGAGCTGCTTGTTTCCTATTGTGTGAACAGCTTTAATCTGGAGGATCTTTTTATCGATGCCAGTAAGTATCGCCCGGTGTTTATCCGTGTCCCGATTGACCTGATTCTGGAAGAATAAAACATATACGCTATGAAGCCTTTCCTCTTATTGATATTGGGTTTTGCGCTGTCGTCCGGCGCAGTGGCTCAAAAGCAATTTGTTCTTAAATCTGATTTCTTAAACCAACCGGATACCGTTCTGGTTTTTACACCGGCCAATTACGCTGATGGTGAAAAATGGCCTGTGGTTTACTTACTTCATGGCTGGAGCGGAAATTATGCCTACTGGAACAGCATCATCGATTGTCAGGAATATAGCAACGAGTATGAAACGATCATTGTTTGCCCGGACGGGTTATATGATTCATGGTATGTAGACAGTCCTGTTCCGGCTGAAAACCAGTTTGTTCAGTTTTTTCGGAATGACCTGAAGCCGTTTATTCAGAAAGAGTATGCCGTTGATGCGGAGCGCATTTACATCACCGGTTTGAGTATGGGTGGACATGGTGCACTCAGTTTATTTGTTCAGGTGCCTGATTATTTTTCCGGCGTGGGGAGTTTAAGTGGCTTACCAGATCTTGTCCCTTGGATTGATTATTATGGTATTGCCCGTGTTTTTGGTGTGCAGGAGGGAAAAGAAAATCTCCAAAGAATAGAGGATTATGCTGTCATCAATCAGGTTAAGGAATTAAAGTTGTTGAACAAACCTTTGATCGTTAGTTGTGGTACGGAAGATCAATTTTATGATTTGAACCTTAAGTTTATCGAAAAATGTCATGAAAATCAAGTGCGGGTGGTGTTCATCGAAGAGCCCGGTGGTCACGACAGCGCTTACTGGAGCAGTGCCGTAGAGGCGCATTTTGGTTTTTTCTTAGGAGAGAAAAGATAGCCGGGTTAAAGGTCGCGCTCGCTTTCGATGGTGTACGAAAAGCTGTCGGCACGATAATACCCCAGATTGTATTCCACAGGCCTTCCTCCCGGGTCGAACACATAACGCTTTCGCTTCAATACAGGGCTTTGCGGGCTTATATTCAGAATATGGCCAATTTCATCACCTGCCAATACAGCACTGATTTCTTCCTGCGAAAGCTTGACCACGACTGAATATTCTTTCTCCAGTATTTCATACAAGGGTAAGGTAAAATCCTCTGTTCCGGTCAGGCCGATCCGGGGATGAAAATAGGAGATGAAGTAAACAAAAGGATATTCTACGCGCCCCCTTAACCGTTCGAGTTTAAGTACCGTTTTTCCTTCAGGAATGCCGAAAAAGTCGGCAATGGATTTCTCGGCTTCGACCCAGGAAACTTTCAGGTCGAAGTTTTTGATTTCAATTCCACTGGCTTTCATTTCCTGCGAAAAACTCAACCAGTTTTGTGCCCGTGTGTTCACGCTTCTGTCGGCCACACGTGTCCCTACGCCTTTTTTTCTAATCAGGAGACCTTCGTAAACCAATTTGTTTAAAGCCTGCCGTACCGTATTTCGCGAAATGCCTAACTGCTTTGCCAGGCTCATTTCGTTAGGAAGCAAGGCGTTGTTCTTGTATTCAGGCAATTCGATCATCTCACGCAAAAGTTTTTCAACCTGTGCATGTAGCGGAACCAAACTTTTGTGATCGATAGAAAATCTCATGAGATACCGTTTTTGGAGTGGCAAAATTAAACTAATTATGGATAAACCATCCTTTGAAATCTCCAACTGAATAAATGACTGCCCCTTTGGGAAATTGATCCAATTCGATTACGATTTCATGATCGCCAACGTGAAATTCACGAGGAGATCTGGTGTACAAGAGTTTACCCGTCAGATCATAAAAATGCACAGCCCATGTCGTTGTTTCTGTTACGCTGAAAGCAAGTGTTATTTGATGATCGGCCGGATTTGGAAAGCATTTTACTGTGGTAGCCTGCTGAGGGGCAGAAAGGTTGTGCGTTGAGGTTGGCGTAAAAGAAGAGTCAATCATCAGGTACGGAACACGGATAAAGCTGGGACGGTATAATTCAACATTGCTGAAGATATCCCAAAACGAGCCATTCGAGTTGTAAGAGATAAGCAGTTCGTTGTTTTCATCGAACTGGGGATGAGGATAAGCGTTGTAAGTAAACTGATCAGTAAAGGGTCGGGGTGTTTCATATAAAGTAACCCGGTTCGACCATGGCCCTTCGGGGCTGTCGGCCGTGAGGGAATAGATTTTTGCGCCAAGCCAGATTTCTTGCGTTATCATCACATATTTTCCTTCATGTTCAAAAACTCCATATTGCTGCGACACCGTTTGATTCGACAGCCGTTTCGACTCTTCAGGGTTGGATGTCCATCCGGTTTCGGAGTAAAATTCCCAGTTGTTTAACAAATCACCTGATGGGGCGCGTGCCAGATGAACGTATGGAATGTTTCCCACCTCTTCTTTACGTCCATAAATGTAAGTGTAATCACCCAAAACCATCAGGCGGTCGCCATACATCACCAGGTTTTGTTCGTAATAGGGCAAGGAATTGTACCCGATAAGTTCAATTTCAGGGAAGGTGAACAAGGCCACACATGCGTTTCTGTATTCAAAATTCCACCCCGGAGCTCCTTCTCCAAGGCCGAACTCAGAGAAGAATATTTTTAAAATGTTATTCTCAACAATACCATGCTCCGGCCAAAACCAGGTGGAGTCGGGGGTGTTGGTTTGGATAAAATCGACAGGACTCTCAAAAGTGCCCTGAAACAAGGCCGTCATGGTGTCTCCTTGCTGAACGACAGCGCAATTTCTGATCATGGTTGCTCCCGGCGCAATGGAACTGTCGGGGTTGGCGGTTCCAATAAAGCTGTCCCCAAAAAGCCAAAGGGTTCTGCCATCGGGTAATGCGATAGAATAGGTGGCATCACCGGCAATCCAACCGCCGTTCCCGGTGCGGATTAGCGCATTAAAAGTACTGTCGGGGTATACTTGCGCATAAGCCGGAGCGCACATTAAAATCCAGACGGAAATCAAGGTAGTTATTCGTTTTATCATGGCTGGAGAATAAAAAAGTTGCTCTGTTAGTGATTATAACAGAGCAACTTATCATTATTTTTTTTGGTTGTTATCTGACAACAATTTTATGGGTGCTGGCCATTTCGCCATTGCGTAGATTTACAAAATAAACACCTTGTGGGAGTTGGTCGACCGAAATGGAATTATTTTGTTGTGATAAGGTGCTGTTATGCACCAGTTTTCCGGTCAGGTCGATGATGCTGAGTTGCACCACTTCTTTGGTGTATTGTTGAAAATCAATACTTAACAGATCTGAAACCGGATTGGGATACAATGAGATGTTCGCCTGTGACAACAATTCGTTTACCCCTGTGTTGTCGATGGCTATAATAGAAATCGGATCACTTACATCATCTGCCGGATTACGGTCCCAGTAGTCCATATCACCGATTGCGTAACGAATAAAAAATTCGCCCACCTGATCGTCAGTAAAAATTCTGGGGCTAAACGAAAGGCTTTGGAAGTAAACCATACTGGCTTCATCGGCAGTAACTGCTCCCCACCAATAATAGCCATTTGGCGCGGGAATAGAATCTTGTAAGGTTTGTGAGTGGGCGGCGCTATACACCAGAATTCCGGAGTTGTTAAAAGAAGGATCTGAACAAACAATATTGAACGGGATGCTGTCCTGAACATCCCAGCCAACAGGAATCATCGCGCCGAACAATCCGTAATCGATCAGGTCGGGGTTCGTCCAGTCGTTGTCCGGATTTCCGTCATCCTGAGCTGTTAAGGTGACATCGAAATAGCTGTTGATGGTTGTAGATGAGGGCTGGAAAATATTGCCCCATTCGTAACAGCCTGTGAAGAAAAGCGAAGAAACCAAAAAGGCTGCTACCAGACCTTTTACAGCTGTGCTCTTGCTGTTGTTAGTGGAAAAAGAAAGCGTAAATTTTTTCATGGCGGTTGTTTTACTTAATAATAAATTACTTTGTGCATATGTTCATACATACTCAATTTTTTTACAAAGATAATACAAAAAGCAGAGGATATTAAAAAAAAGTTAAGTTTTTTTGTTTGGGGGGTCTGAGCCTGAGGTCAACCTGACTAATAAGCGTATAGGATGGAGTTTGGCGGGGGCAGATCAACGCTAGGCAACGGTTTGAATATGGCCCGTTTGGCTTTTTTGCTATCTCAAAACAAGCTTGGTTACATCTTTTTCAATACCATTCTCGGATAGAACTACAAAGTAAATTCCAGGTAAAATCCTTGATCCATTATTTGTCAAGTCCCATGTTGTATTTACTATGCCAGATTCAACTGGTCCATTAATTATGACAGCGACCCTGAATGCATTATTGTTATAAACTTCAATTTTTAGTTTGTCTGAGCCTGAAGTGAGGGCTTTAATATTAGTTGAATTTGAGGCGGGATTTGGAGAAATAGTTAGTAGTTTATCAGGAGTTTTTGAATTAATTTCCTGAATACCAACAGTAGGATTCCATTCATAAGCACCCATATCAATACTATCGCCATAGATTCGAGGATTGCCAGCAAGATCAGTTTCAGGCAATTCTATCCATTCAGGAATATTCAATGTTCCTGCATCAATACACGGCGAATAATCACTCAGGTTGTAAGGAAAATCAGGACCTCCATAAAATAAGGGGTCAGTGTCAATATTTGATTCTCCGTAATAAACATTGTTTTGACCATAGAGCAGATTAATATTTTCTTCACCACCCTCAAACAAAGAATTATCAACATAAAAATTGGATTCACCTGCAAAATCAGGAGTAGCCATATATGCGGATCTATATTGGTTATCATATACTATAGAGTTGTATAATTTAAGTGTAGACCCGTATATAATGCTAAGTGCAGCAGCTTGAGAATTATTGGAAGTATTATCAGCGAATGTGCAATTAATAATATTTTCAGTTAAAGTGCCATAAGTACCCAAGCCACTTGAACCTGCACCATTGCCTACATCTTTTAAATAATTATTCGCAAATAA
The DNA here is from genome assembly GCA_002440885.1 of Bacteroidales bacterium UBA6244. GTDB lineage: Bacteria > Bacteroidota > Bacteroidia > Bacteroidales > F082 > UBA6244. Next base: position 6,381 of record DJVY01000085.1, on the reverse strand, counting down.
ACAGTTTATTACGACACATTCATGTTGTTTAGGATCATTAATTCCACCATCAATTATTAACCCTCCCCCTCCATGATACTGATCATTACCAACGGCATTGTTTCTAATAAACCTGCAGTTTGTTACAAATGTTGTGTCCTGATAATCAAGAAAAAAATCCCCATGTGTAACGGCAAAAGCCCTACCATAATTATCAATAAAATCACAATTGTCTATTCTGAAATTATTGGAGCTTACAACTTCACCATTTGCCAATCTTTCTCCAATATTTGAGGTAAATAAAATGTTAGTTAATGAAGCACTGATATTTTTCTCAATCTTAAGGCTACCCATTCCATACGGTACATTCTTATCTCCATTGCCGTTTGTAAGAGTAAGGTTACTGATGTTATAGTTATTTGCAAAATAAATACCACTTAAATGATATATTTCATCTTCAGCATCGAGAATGGTCTCATCCCTGGATACACCTTTAATCGAGACATCCCTCTTAAGGCTTAATGGGAATTTTTCTCCATTGGTGAAAGAGTAGATGCCATCGGAAAGTATAATGGTATCTGGGCTAATACTGTCACTTTTCATCCTTAAAAGTGCACTCCATATATTTTTAATAGGATCATCAGGTGTAAGGCCGCTATTATTATTATCACCGTTGTTTGATACATATATGTTTTCGGTTGTCTGGTCAAGTTTTCCGTTTAGTATTTCCCATGTAATTGTATTTCCTGGAATAAGTGTATCATAAGCCTTGTTGAAAATGTAATAATAATCCGGGTCAATAACCGTAAAAGTGTCAACAACAATATGAATATAAATATATGGAGGTGCACCATTTAGGTAATGAATATCAGTACCTATAGCAGCTGTATTGTTGTATATATTACATAAGTTAACGGTGTCAAATTCCATTAAACCACCCCCCGCACATATTCCTCCTCCCGATCTGTAACTACTGTTATTTTTTATAGTGGTTCCGGAAAACAATAAATTGGTGTATATTGCATAAATACCTCCTCCGTCTCCCTGAGCATGGTTGTCATAAATATTACAATTGGATATTACAATATCAGACTCATCCGCCATTATTCCCCCTCCGAATCCATATCCACCACCATAAGGTAAACCCGTTCCATTTTTTAACGACAGGCCACAAACCATAAGATCACTGCAATACCTTATGTATATACATTGCCCTGATTGATTACCATCAATAATTGTTTGATACTTAAAATCAGGATTACCGGATGTTAATGTAAGACTTCCCAGGGTAATATTTTTCTCTATTATCTCAAGGTTCTCAAAATAGGTACCCGGATGTACAAGTACTGTATCCCCATTTGCTGATGCATCGATTGCATTTTGAATTATGGTGAAATCACCGGTTCCATCTTGTTTTACAGTAAGTATATTTGTGAAGCCATTTATGGATAACAGAATGATGAATACCAAAAGGGAATAACAACGTCCTATTTTATTCATTATAGTAATTTTATAGTTAAAGTCCGCGGATTATGCTAGAACTACATGCAAACCGGGGACAAAATCAGTTTTATTGAATTATTATTTTTTTGTTTATCGTGTTATTATTTATTGCAAGTTTTATAATATAAACCCCTTTGTTAAGTTTTTTGCCACCTACCGTTAAATCCCAAAGATAGGTACTATATCCTGATGTTTGTTGGCTGTTAAACAGTGTTGCCAAAAATCTACCGATTCCATCGTATACAGTTATATTTACCTCTGCATTGTCCTCAATGCTATATCCTATCTTAACATTGTTAACAGCCGGGTTTGAATAAATACTGAAATCCAATTCACTATAATAATCTGGTTCAGTATCGTTCTCATTTCTGAATGAGACTTTGTAAATACTACTATTTTCAGCAGGATGAATAGATCTTGTTTCGTATATTCCCTTATTCCTGTTATAAACTCCATATTTGCGAATTGTGTTTTTTTGCGAGGACTTAGCACTTGACCAAGTTTGGAATGTAATACTATCCCCAGATTGGCCTTCGGTATAGGCTTGTATCCCCACAAGGGTGTCATTCGGTGAAACTACACATGCACCCACACAAGTATCACCAATAAATACACCAACCTCATTAATTGTTTCAGTAGTGTCAAGTAATATTACAATTGGGTCATAGTCAGCAGTTTCAGAATAGACAAAATTCTGTGGAATTTCTTCTTCTATTTCGACATTCTTTGTGCCATACTGTACCCAGCTAAATGCATAATTTTCAGGAAGCAGGTCGGTATTAATAACTATCATATCACCATAATCTATATTATGATTTAATTGATTACATAACCACCAGTCGCTTGTAGTGTCTGGATTGCCTGGGTTGCGTGAAGGGCCATCATAATAACAAAACCAGTCTTCTCCTCGTACTGAGGTTGAATACTGTAGTACTTCACCAAGCGCATCCAGCACATCCTGTTCTTTGTGAATAAAGTAACCGACCCAGTTTGGTTTTCGTTCATAAAGTGGGATTTGAGTGGCAGAAGGTATTACGTCACCATACATTTTTATATACTTGTTTTGTGGTTCATCATCTGGATCTCCGGCATATAGCAGGTCTAATTTGTACCCTCGTTCACTATAAATGCCACCTATTTGTGATGGTGTTGGCCATCCTACTATAGGAATGTATAGACTTGAATATTCTTGGCCCGCATCAGGTGGCCAGTTCAGAAGTTCACTATCAACAATATAATCAACAGGATAAATATTACCTGACAGAACACTATTTATCGACGGTGGTGCAGGTGCACCCTGTTGGTAAAGTCGAGGTATAGATATCCAATCATGCCCTTTGTTATTTAGCAGCAATAATTCTTCAGCTGCAAAATCAACAACACTTACCTTTGAATGTGCACCGTTTGGTAAATACATTTTGTTTTGATATGGGTCAATATATGGTGTGGTAAGGTTATAATTGAGAAAGTTAATAAGAGCATCTTCATAGTGATCATATTCCACATAGCAGCTTGTTATTTGTGGGCCATTTTCCTCAAATAAATTTATTTCCTCAAAAGTGCTTGGTGACTCCGAAGGATCATATTCAAGAAGTTTTGCAGGTTCATCTCCCCATTTATTTTGACTAAATTTAGTATGAACATATATCTTTCCATTATATGGATTGTTAAAGAAACTTGCAATTTGTCCTTCATAATTTCCAATTTCTGTTACATTAAATCCACTTGGATATGTTTTTTCAATCTGATAAAATCTTGCAATTCTATCATGAGCAAATTCTCCTGTAGAAGGGGTAGTTTCCGTTTGATCGGAAAACGCAAAAACTGAATTTGTATGTTGGTTATATACGAAATCATTAAAATGTATTGCTGGAGTGAGATTAATCGATTCTATGGTACCAGTAGAGCAATCATAATATGATATATTATTTGTATAAAAATCTTCGTTTGTAAGTATATACAATGCACCTTGATAATCTTCTGATAGTTCCAATAATTCAGGACATATAACTTTTCTCGGATTTCTAAGGCTTTCATTTAAAGTTGATACCTCCCCGTTGTTGGTAATTGATAATAATAGTCCCTCTTCGAAAGCGGATGTCATTTTACAAGCATTTTCTTGTGAAAAATATGGATTTAGCAAGATATTATCATTTCTAACTGTAGCATATACTTTGTGGTCATACTGGTTGTAGCAGAATGATGAATTGAAATGACAATTAACCTTGTTTTCAATGTTTGTTAAGTTAACAATGGGGTTTGTTGCATATTGATAGTTTGTTGCATTAAAAAACATTATGCTAGGACTGTTATTGGCAGTATTAGTGAATACGCATAGCAAACCATTAGGCGCAACAAACATTTTTTTAGTATAAGTTTTACCACTTAATGGGATATCAGTTTGTTCATAATTATTGTCAGAATCTATTCGGTATATCGTACTTGTTACATCATCATTTGCTGAAATGAGTAAATGATCTTGAAAAGGGTTATATACAATATCACCAATTGGAAATTTAACATCAATGGTTGTTTCCAAAGCTCCTTCGCCACCATTTGCCAATGGGTTATAAACATAAATTGTGGAGGTTGAAGCTGAAATTGTATTGTAGAAATAGATTAAATTATTTGTTGGATTATGCACTGAATGGTATGCCTGGAATCCAATTGGTTTAAAATTTGTATAGATTTCATTTTCATCCTGATAAGAATTGTACAAACCATTTAATGTATGTGATAATACACAGTTATAGTCACCTAGATCCGCCCCAGTTGCAAAAAACGAACCTTGTTTATCAATTATTGTTTCGTACTCATATACATTTGGTTCTGGTACTGAATTATATGTAATGTGTGTCCATTCATTTATACTTCCAAGATAGAAATCACCATTATTTCCAGAAACTAGTTTTAAAGGATAATTGTAATAAGGAGAATTCCTATCTTCAGAATAACCATTTGTGTTTAGGTTTAAATCTGTTTCGAGAGAAAACCCCGATGAATTATGTTTATAAAACGCAAGATTCATATCTTCAACATTCGGATCATTAAAATATATATCCCCACTTGACTTATGATTTGCAAAAGTTAAAACTAAATGATTCCCTTGAGGCATAAAAAGACCGTCTATAATACGCCTGCTTGGAGCAGTAAGTGATTGATGTGTCATTGCTGTGCTACCCGCTTCAAATATGTAGAATTTTACTGCATATGTCCATGGGTCAGGTTCGATACCTGATCCGGGCAACATATATGGTAACACTACAATTTTATGCAAATTTACATTCTTGATAGTAAACATCTTGCCAATCTTTACTTCTGGTATGTTAGTTGATTCAATTTCAATATATGGGTTGGCCGGATCTGATGTTAGTTCGTAAAGGTATATATCATCCCCCCTTGCAACGTAGAAGAGGTTGCTTCCCTCACTCCTGTATGGCTCAATTTCATTTGCAGTAGATAAATATCCATCACCACCATTAGATATTTCAAATCCTCTTTTAAAATCTTCGCATTTCAATGTTAAACTACCATCAAATCCGTTAATGTGGTAAATAGCAAAATATGAATCAGTTACATGAAAGCTGCCATCCTCATTAATTAAATTATCTCTACCACTAAATAATGTATATAGCCTGTTATTAAGTTCATCGTATTTAATGATTACCCTGCCACTGGATATTTTAAAATGGTCTATTGTTGATGGCCTATCCATAAGCTCAGTAACGTAGTAATTGGCAGTATTGATACTAATTAAGTTTAAATCTGGGGTTATGGTGTAAATAAGAGTTTCGTTGTCGTTTAATACCATCATCTGTCGTGATGGTGAATTAAAGCCATAGTTGAAATAAGGAGGAGCATATTTCCCAAAACTCTTAAGAGTATTTCCGTTCGATTGATAAGTTTTAAGGTCGATTGTGGTGATATGGATCATTTCATTAGTGTAACTATTTCGTTGATAAACAAAAATTTCACTTTGCCCATGGACAAAAATCTTGTTGTTGGCTTCAACAAGGTCTCCTCCAAACCCACCTGTTTCATCAGGCAGAGAAATGTTTTTAGCAAATGTTGCAGTTTGAGCTATAATTAAATCAATACTAAACAACAACATTAACATTGTTATTGCTATTCTATTAATAACAAATCTCATTACCATAGTATTATAATGGTTTGCATGCTGGGTACTTAAGTTTAATTTCATTTTACTTGGGTCTAAATTAAAAATTATTTGAAGAATACTATGTAATTAGATATTGTTTTGTTAATTATTTTATGTGGTAAATACAAGAGTTGTTCCTTTTGAGAAACTTGTGCCTAACGAGCAGCTACCTCAACTCTTCCGTTTATTTCCGTTATAACTGCGAGGATTCATCCCGCATTCGCGGGACAAATCCCCGCATTCGCGGGAGGGGAGATGAGTTTTTTCCATTGTCATGGCGTTATTGATTAATGAAGCTCAAATGTACTCACTTTTATTTATTTCCAAATGATCTTATGGGTATTTTTTGGAGAACCAAACGCTTAAAATCGATAACGAAAGGGCTATTTCTTTACAGAAATGTCGTTAGTGGGAGCCTGTCCCGCGGCTGCGAGGATTATAGAACCGCCGTATTGCTTTTTCCGGATGGGTTGTGTTGGCAAATAAGCTGTAATAAAGGGATGGAAATAAATAAACAGCAAATTTGTGAACTAAGACGAGGTAGCTGGGCATTTGTTTTTTTAGTGCATCACCAACTCGAACAGCTTGTGTCGGCTTTATTTGAAACCTATTATTGGAAAAAGAGCCTTCCACGGGACTCGAACCCGCGACCTGCTCATTACGAGTGAGCTGCTCTACCAACTGAGCTAAGAAGGCTTGGATTTTGTCGCGGCAAAGATAACTAGTTTTTTGTGTTGATC
>DJVY01000212.1 GCA_002440885.1 Bacteroidales bacterium UBA6244 | reverse complement strand
CCCGAATAATTTTGTATTCAATCAGGTCGTCATTGCCCTTGCGGTAAATACCGACAACCACTTCCGTTCCCTTTTCGCCACGCAAGTGATTCATTACCCATTCGTTGTTTACTTTTTTGCCTGTGGCCTCCAATCCATCTACTGTGATGATTTTATCACCTGCCAGGACTCCAACCTTATCAGATGGGCCACCGGGTATGGGCGCAATCACCAGGATCGTATCTTTATACAACTGGAAGGTCAGTCCAACCCCTTCAAAACTGCCCTCAAGTCCTTCGTTGGCTTTTTCGACATCCTTTTTCGGGATATAAGCCGAATGCGGGTCAAGTTCCTTCAAGGTGTTTTCGACCACCTGCTCAGTCAGCTTGTTCATATTCAGCGTGTCGACGTAATAACTATTGATCAGATACATTAAAGTATTTAATTTTTTCAAGGTCTGATCAGGGTCGAGCCGCTCCACATTTTGCTGAGCCCGGACGTCCAGCGAAAGGGCTACCACAGTAAAAATCAATATGCTTAAGGAGATTTTCTTCATCATAAAAAAGTCATTCAATAAAATAACACAATAACCAACCGGCAGATCCGGCAGAAAATTTAACAATCGTCAAAAGTAGTACAATAACGAAAACTTTAGGGTTAAGCCCATGTGGCACTTGTTAAAATATGTTAAGCTATTGGTATTACATTTTCATAAGTCTCAACGAAAATATCCTTTTAATGATTAGCTTAGTCTGGAAAAAAAAGCACAATATGTTTTACCATACAAGTAATATGGTTACTTTTGCCACATCCGTTAGTTCACTCAGAACCATGAGAAAGTCACTGAACAGGAGATTTTTTCCGGCAAAGAGCACAACAGATGGACAACTATCTAATTAACTCCCACAACTACAACACTATTCTGACAGCGTGAGCTACAATCCGGTGAAGGCATGTTTATTCATTGAAATTACAATTAACACATAGATTACTTAATCATTAAAAACCATGAAGAAGCAGTTTTTTTTAGTCGTTACAGTTATTGCAATAACTGTTTTATTTAGTGCTTGTGGAAATACAAGTTCACAGAAAAAGAGCGGGAACTCTGATTCAACTGAGAAAACAGAGTTAAAAATCGGAGAGGACACCTGGATGCTCAACAACCTGAATGTTACGACATTCCGAAACGGTGATCCCATTAAAGAAGCCAAAACGGTTGAAGAATGGAAAAGCGCATGCGAAAACGCGGAGCCTGCGTTTTGTTACTATGACAACAACCCGCAGTACGCTAATAAAGCAGGAGTTCTTTACAATTGGTTTGCAGTAGTTGATTCGCGGGGCTTATGCCCAGAAGGCTGGAGAATTTCGACCGAAGACGATTGGCGAAATTTAGTTAATTCGGTAGGCGGAAGCAATTTAGCTGGCATTGCACTAAAAAGTAAAAGCGGATGGGCTACTGCCACGATAGCTGACAACAGCAGCGGGTTTTCAGCCTTTCCGACAGGTATGAGAGACGCCAACGGAGACTTCCTGAAACCAGACCAAACAGCCATCTGGTGGACCACAACGGAGTGGATTGGAAACAAAGTTTGCACCTATGTTTTAGAAGACGGATTAGATTTCTGCATTGATTATCCTGCAAATAAAGATGTAGCCCATGCTGTTAGATGTGTAAAAGAATAACATAAAATCTGAGCCACTTTTCAGGATAGTTCCAACAAAATAGAAGGAATTCAAAAATCGCCTGCTGCAATAGTATAGTTGGCGAAACGACTGTTATGGCCAAATAAATCACACCTGCATTCTTCCATATACAACCAAAATATCTTAGAATCTGTGGTGTGGTTGGCAATGTAATTATCAAAGATTTATTGTGAGTTGAAGTCTGCGTAAGGATCATTTCGCCTCTCCTTTTCCATACTTTACCCTGTTTATTCTAAAGTTCACAGGTTTTTGATTTCAAAAAGCGCCGGGCAGGCCTAGTTTTGCCTTTGAAATCAATTAATCACTTAAAACTATACATCATGAAATCAATTGCCTTAACCATCACAGCGGTGCTCTTCGCCACCCTTTCTTTCGCTCAGTTTCCTCAATCTCAATCTCCTGACTCGTGCTGCTATCTGGCCGACGACTTAAGGGCTGCGGTCTATATGAACCAGTCGGATAAAGTCAACGTGCAGGTGGCTAAATTATTGGGCGACAAAGTAAAAATCAGGGTAAAAGACAGCAATGGGGTACTTTACACAAAAAGCTACAAAGCATACGAACGTGTCGATTTAGCCTACGACATCAGTCAGTTTCCGGCAGGAGACTACGTGTTCGAGATTGTACAAAACAAAAAAGTCGTGCTCTCACAACTTTTCTCTCTTCCTGAAGATAACACCCAACTGGCCAGCCGATAGACGGGCTTTGAAAAGTGTAAAAAAAAGCTTGCCTGCAAAATCGGCCTCACTGCTCATATTTTATATCTTTGATAACGAAAGTTTCAACGCTCAAGAAAAGTAAAATGGAGAAGTCAGTAACAGTTAACAAATGGTTGCGGTGGGGTTACGGGATCGTGCTGGGGATGGTGTTCAATTTTTTATTGGACCTCATCCTCAGCCTTGTTTATACCAACTACAGCCTGTTTCAACCTCTATCCAACTACCTGATTTCTATAGTTATTACTTATGTTGTGTTCGAGGTGCTGTTCAAGGTAAATTTCCTTCTCGACAAAAAACACACCTGGGACAGTCATCCTTTCAAGCGGCTTCTGGTGCAGTTTTTTGGAAATGCCATCATCGCTATCTTCCTGGTCATGTTCATCAGGTGGAGTCTGATGTTTGGGTTGAGCGATCAGTATTATATCTCGATGCAGGATGAGCTCATACTGGCAGCGCTTATTTCAGCTATCACACTAATTTTCGGCATAATAGAAATGACTGTCTTTTTATTGAACAAGTGGCGGTTCAGCCTGGCCGAACTCGAACGTTTCAAGAAAGAAAATGTAGAATTCCGTTTCGACCTGCTCCGATCGCAGCTAAACCCCCATTTTCTGTTCAACAGCCTGAACACGTTGTCGTCGTTGGTTTACGAAAACCCCGAAAGTGCAGGGCTGTTCATCCGCGAACTGTCGGATGTTTACCGCTATATCCTCGAAAACCGTGACAAGGAACTGATCGCGTTAAACGATGAGCTCCGTTTTGTGAAAGCCTATATCGGGCTCATCAAACTGCGTTTCGCCGACAACATCGACGTGGACATCAGTGCCATACAACGACCTCAGGATTTCCAGATTATGCCGCTCACCTTGCAGTTGTTGCTCGAAAACGCGATAAAACACAACGTGGTGAGCAAAAAAAATCCATTGAAAGTTACCATCTGTACAACCGACGATCGATTGGTAGTGGAAAACAACATCCAACCGAAACTAACCAACGAATACAGCAGCGGCATGGGATTGAAAAATATCGCGAGTCGTTATGGGTTTCTCACCAACCGCGCCGTTACCATCGAAAACAATGGCGCTGTATTTAGTGTAAGTATCCCTTTGCTACAGGAAAACGTTAAAAACCTCACCTCATGACCACTACTCCCAAACCCATACAAGTACTCATTGTAGAGGACGAGCCGCATGCGCAGAAAGAGTTGAAACGTCTGCTGGCAGCATCGACTCATCACACACAGGTGCTGCACTGTATCGATAGCGTGGACGAGGCCATCGAGTGGATAAACAGTCATCCCTCACCCGACCTCATGTTTTTCGACATCCAGCTGTCCGACGGACTTAGTTTTGAAATCCTGCGCCACGTAACGCCACCTTCTCCCATTATTTTTACAACCGCGTTCGACAACTATGCCATCCAGGCTTTTAAACTCAACAGCATCGATTATCTGCTGAAACCTGTAAAACAGGAAGAGCTGGAAGCCGCGCTGAGCAAGTTCGTTAAGCTGCACGGAAACCATAAAAAGCAGGATCAGGTGCTTAACCTCGATCAGATTGAAAAATTACTGACCATTAATGCGCCAAAATACAAATCAAGGTTTCTCAGTCGCATAGGCGATCAAATCATGCACATTCCTGTGTCCGACATCGCTTACTTCATGGCTGAGGACAATGAAGTGTTGTTGGTGACTCATCAAAACAAAAAATATTTTGTTGCTTACGCCCTCGACCAGCTCACCGATCTGCTTGATCCTGATGTGTTTTTCCGAGCTAACCGAAGCTTTATTGTAAGTATGCCTTCGATAAAGAAAATAAGCAAATACTTCAACAGCCGCCTCCACCTCGAGGTTGTGCCCACCACCGGAGAACCACTGTTGATCAGTCGTGTAAAAGTACCCGAATTTTTAAACTGGATAGATAAATGAAAAAGATACAGATATACCCCGTCGTATTGCTGATGTCGGCCATTATGTTGCTCATTTCGTGCAACAGGGTCGTGATAAAAGTAGAGTCTGTTCCCGAAAACACACCCGCAGGACAGCCGATATTCATCACAGGCAATTTCAACAACTGGGATCCCGGTGATGACAGGTACCAGCTCACCCTTTCCGACGACAGCAACTACTATGTTACCCTTCCTCCCGGTCTTGGGCAGATGGAATACAAATTCACGCGCGGCGACTGGACAACCGTGGAAAAAGGAATTTGCGGTGAAGAAACCGCCAACCATGTTCTCATAACCCACAACACCGATACCGCCAACCACAGTATCCTGAGCTGGAACGACCTCGACCCCATCGACTGTCCCCGTCTGACCCTCGTGATTGACGGGCTGCCATCGAATACACCTGAAGAAGATGTAGTAGCCATAGCCAGCAACCTCAACTCCTGGGATCCCGACGACGCATCTATCACAACGAAAAACGATGAAGGCCAGCGCATCATTACCCTGAAACGACCTGCCGGCATCAACAAACTGGAGTATAAACTCACCCGTGGAGATCTGTCGAAATCAGAAGCCGACAAGTTTGGGAACGAAATCCCCAACCGGGTGCTCACCTTTGGGATAGAAGACACCATAAAAATTTCGGTGGAAGGATGGACAGACCTGCCAACATCACCAGCCAGAAGGTGTGTACTGCTTATAGACAAACTTCCTGAAAATACACCGGAAAACGCATCCGTCTATTTGGCCAGCGACTTGAATTCATGGCTCTCCGGCGATAAAAACTACCAGTTCCAGCGCAATAAAAACGGCCAGTTTTTCTATTCCTTTCCCAACAAAGGCATGACCATTGACTACAAAATAACACGTGGCGGATGGAAAACCGTGGAAGTAGACAAAAACGGCTACGACATCGGTAACCGACAACTTGATCTGCGCAACTCCGACACCGTTTATATTGAAATAGCCCGTTGGAAAGATCTGGGGCGTTCCGGCGATGAAGAGGTGACCATCGTGCTGGAAAAAATACCGGAAAGTACACCCGAAAATGCAAAGATCTACCTCGCAGGACCTTTCAACGACTGGAATCCGGGAAAATTAAGACATGTCTTTCAAACAGCCGACAATGGATTATATTACATAAACCTGCCCCGAGGTAACGGCGACCTGGAATTCAGAATTACCAGAGGCTCATGGGAGAACAACGAATTGGATGAATTTGGCTTCGACATGCCTGCCCACAAGATAAATTACAACGACTTCGACACCCTGTTTTTAGCCGTGAAAAACTGGAAAGACCAACCTGAAAAGAAAGGAAACAACTGGCAAACCCTTGTCATTGACAAATTGCCAATCAACACACCTGAAGATGAAAACATTTACCTTGCCCCTGACTTTAACGGGTGGGATCCGGGAGATGACGAGCTGGTTTTTGATTACCTGCCCGACGGTAGGCCCTATATCACTTTCAGATCACAAAACCAACTCGTTAACTTTAAAATAACCAGAGGAAACTGGGGCAATGTAGAAGGCGACAAATACAAAAACGAGATACAAAACCGGGTGCTTTATACCGGATTTACAGACACGGTTTTAATAAATATAGATAGCTGGCGCGATAGGTGAAAAAAAAAAAACAAAATCCCAAGATAAGAAACATGAAAAATATCCTCGTAATCCAAGCTCATCCTGATAAAGAGAGCTTTGTAAGCGAATTGGCGCAACGTTACGCACAGGCCGCCATGACAGCAGGAGCCGATTGCCACCTCGTGCACCTGGCCGATTTAACTTTCGATTTGTCGTTGAAAAACGGCTATAAACAACCTGCCGAGCTTGAGCCCGATTTGGTGACCATGCAGGAAAAAATCAGCCTGGCTGACCACCTTGTCTTCGTTTATCCTACCTGGTGGGGAACTTATCCTGCCCTTCTCAAAGGGTTTATCGACCGCGTATTTCTGCCAGGATTTGCTTTTAAATACCGAAAAGACTCCCTTTTTTGGGATAAACTGCTAAAAGGAAAATCAGCACGATTGATTACCACCATGGACACTCCCGGATGGTATTACAAATTGATTTACAGAAGTCCGGGGCATAATTCACTTAAGCACAGCATACTTGAATTCTGCGGAGTTAAACCTGTAAAAATCACCTCCTTTCGCCCCATTAAAACCTCCAATCTCAACCAACGGGAAAAATGGCTTCGTGAGGTAGAAAATCTGGGTAAACGACTTGAATAGAAAGTCTTTTGGCTGGCGAATAGCATAAATTATCCCTATTAATCAAATCAGGTAATGAAAGGATATATCCAAGTGTATACGGGCAACGGGAAAGGAAAAACCACCGCCGCTCTTGGTCTGGCGCTTCGTGCTGCCGGAGCTGACAAACAGGTTTATATCGCTCAGTTCGTTAAAGGCATGCCTTACAGCGAGCAAAAAATCCTGCCTGCCATTGACAAGATTACGCTTAAACAGTATGGCAGGGGCTGTTTCATCTATCAAAAACCAACACCGGAAGATATTGAAGCTGCGAGAGATGGCCTGAAGGAGGTGGCACTCATCCTGAAAAAGGGAGAACACGATGTGGTGGTTCTCGACGAGGCCTGCATCGCGCTGTATTACAGCCTGTTTTCATTCGATGAACTAAACGAAGCGATTACCAATAGAGCAGCTCACGTAGAAGTAGTAGTAACCGGGCGATATGCCCCACCAGAATTGATTGAGCTGGCTGACCTGGTGACGGAGATGAAAGAAATAAAACACTACTACACCTCAGGGGTGGAAGCGCGGAGCGGAATAGAAAAATGACAACGGAAAGAACGTAAGACCTTTCGACTTGTTTCGAAACGAAACCATAATACTCAAATTTGGAATTGGGTAAAGGACTACCTAAATACGTTTACACTGAACATCAGGTAATTACGACAATCATTACACTTTGGCAGGTTTTTTGATAAGCAGAGCCCGGACATAATATGATATACCATGAGAAAACTATTGATACTGACATTTAGTCTGGTGGTGCTGTTCACAGCCTGCAAAAAGGATGTAAACGAAGGGCCAACGCCGGACACGCCTACAAATATGGAAAATTTGAAAGTTGCTGCTGATTTCAACTGGAAAACCACCCGCGACATACAGCTCACCCTGACTTCAAAAACAAATTCTCTGGCTGAAGTAAGCAGCCTTGATGGGGCTTCCTATCAAAAAGCCTTTTTAAAAATGGACACTCCTTACACACTGCAATTCAGCATTCCCTCTTTTGAAACAAAGGTGATCGTCCGATACATGGGACAATCCGCCACACTTGATCTGGGAAATGGAACCTTAAATCATCAATTTGAATAGTCCCAAATTTATTCAACAAAGCTCAACCATGAAAAAATTAACACATACTTCCCGCACTTTCTCCATAACGATGCGGTCGCAACAATTCTTTAATCTGCTGGCTTTTTTTACAGTCACTATCGGACTTCTTTTTTCTGAAAAAGCCAACGCACAAGAATATTTAAGGGTTTACACTACCGCCCCTACAATTATGACCTCCAACGTAACCGGAGGAACCATCACTACAGAGACTTTTGAAAGTTTTGCTGTTCCCCCAAACAATTTCAACTGGGCTCCGCAGCCTGGTGGGTACAGCTCTTCTGTTGGAACGTACTACCAAACGGCAGGGCAGTCGTATGTAAAAACAGACGATCAATATGGAGCCGGAACAGGCAAATACATGGCCATCCGTGTTGGCGGCAAAGTAAGACTTGTTTTCGATGAACCAGTGCAGTACTTTGGGTTTGCATGGCCTGCCGGTGATGGTCAAAACAACATCAAGATTTACCGTAACAGTCAGATTATAGGCACATTTGCAACAGCAGACGTGGTAGCCTTACTTCCAAAAGATCCGAATAATTTTATCACAGCCATTAACGGAGATGAGTATTCCACCTACGATTACTACGGCAAACCAGGTACGGGTCAGAATTCAGGTGAACCCTATGCTTTCCTGCATTTCATCAGCACGTCGGGACTTGCATTCGACGAAATTGAATTTGCAATGGGTGCCGGTGGTGAATTTGAAAACGACAACCACACCTTACTCACCGATGGATCACCAATCGCGCAGGGCGACTGGGTAGAGCTCATCACCATTGAGACACCAACCGCCAACGACGACAGTGACAGCGGTTTGCCCGGAAATCCTGTAACACTCGACGTGATGGCCAATGATGACGCAGGCGATGCCCCCATTAATCCTGCAACTGTTCAAATAGCCGGAACCAACGATCCGGGTGAATCGTTTGTTGTTGCCGGAGAGGGCACCTGGACAGTTAACACCACTACAGGAGCTATCACTTTTACCCCGGAGGCCGGATTAATTGGCAGCCCCACTCCTATCCAGTACTTCGTCCGCGATACAGAAAACTACGCCTCCAATCTGGCTACAGTTACTGTGACCTATCCCGTTGGGCCTACGGCCAACAACGACTACGCCTTAACAGAAGTAAATACGCCTGTAAACATTAACGTTTTAAGCAACGATGTCGCCGGAACTACAGCCCTGGATGTGACCTCAGTCACCTTCGTCAGCGGAACAGCGCCTGACCCTGTAACCGTTGGCGTTTTCACCGTGAACAACACTACAGGGCTGGTCACTTTTACCCCTGCCAACGGTTACGTTGGCACAGCCACCATCGACTATCAGGTGTGCGACTTAAACGCTTTGTGCGCCGTGGCTACCATAACCGTGGATATTGTAGCTGGAACTTCTAACCTGTATCCCGCCACAGGTCCGGGCACACTCGCTTTTGAAGACTTATGGCCTGGCAAAGGAGATTATGATTTTAACGACCTGGTACTCGACTACCAATTTGAAATCAGCACTACCACCTCCAATTATGTGCAAGAAGTAGTGGGTACTTTTACCATCAAAGCATTTGGAGCCTCTTTTGAAAACGGATTCGGATTTCAACTGGCTGATGCTATAAACCCTGCTGATGTAACTGTTACCGGATCGCGACTTACCGAGAACTTCATCACACTGGAAGCCAATGGAACCGAAACCGGACAGTCGAAAGCTACCATCATTGTTTACGACAATGCTTTTGCTCAGATGGAACATCCGGGCATGGGTATCGGTGTGAACACCACCCCTGATGCGCCTTATGTTACTCCGGTAACCATTGCCATAACCATCACCTTTCAACCTGACACATACACTTATAACGATCTCGACATTGCCAACTTCAATCCGTTTTTGATTGTTAACAAGGACAGGTCAGTCGAAGTACATCTTCCTGATTATCCGCCCACTGACTTGGCCAACACCTCACTTTTCGGACAATGGGAAGATGACAGCGATCCGGCTACGGGCAGATACTATAAAACTGCCAACAACCTGCCTTGGGCGATCAATATTTACGAATCGTTCGACTACCCTATCGAGAAGCAAGAGATTGTCTGGGCCTACTTAAAATTTGCTACCTGGGCCACCAGCGGCGGTGTCCAATTCCCCGACTGGTATCAGGATCAGGCCGGATACCGCAACAATGAACTTATTTACGTCATACCATAAGCCCATATGTTTGACTGTTTTGTAGTCTCTCCCACTGAATCCGCTGTCGTGAAAACGCAGCGGATTTTTTTCATTTAGCGAAAGCGAGGAAAGAAGAAATTATCCAAAAAAGCTATTGGTGTTTGGTTCGATAAACTATATTTGCCTTCATGTTTGAAGCCCTTGAACCCCTGGAGCACGTCCGGCTGAACTTTAGTCAGGATGGATTACACTTTTTAAATGCAGCCCTGGCCATTATCATGTTCGGGGTAGCGCTGACAATCAAACTCGATGATTTCAAGATGATTGTCGTAAAACCCAAACCTGTGATCGCAGGATATCTGGCTCAGTTTTTCTTGCTTCCTGCCGTTACTTTTGGATTGATTCTGCTCATCAAGCCCACGCCATCTGTTGCTTTAGGTATGTTGTTGGTAGCTGCCTGTCCTGGCGGAAACATATCCAATTTCCTTTCATCGCTGGCCCGTGGCAACACGGCTTTATCCGTCACCCTTACGGCCCTCGCCACCCTGTCGGCTATCTTTATGACCCCGTTTAATTTCGCACTTTGGGGAGGTTGGTATGTGAAATACTACAACAACCACGGCGGCAACTTTTTAAGACCACTTGAAATTGATTCAGGGCATATGTTCACCACAGTATTCATCATCCTGGGAATTCCTGTAATAGCAGGTGTTTTGTTTGCACGCTACCTCCCATCGCTCACGGCCAAAATTACCCGTCCCATCAAACAATTCTCCGTAGTTTTCTTTCTCGCGGTAGTCGTCATCATGCTATGGAAGAATCTGGGTCAGTTTTTTCAGAGCATCCACCTCATATTTATCATTGTTCTGTTGCACAATGTCTTGGCATTAGGAACAGGTTACATGTTTGCCAGCCTGCTAAGAACCCAGCGCCGCGACCGCCGTTCGATTACCATCGAAACGGGCATCCAAAATTCAGGACTTGCCTTAGCGCTGATGTTCAACCCGAAAATTTTTCCGGTCGATTTCGAGCTGGGCGGTATGGCTGTTATTGCAGCGTGGTGGGGCATATGGCACATCATCTCAGGGCTTTCTCTGGCATGGTTCTGGGGTCGGAAACCACTGCCTGAAACTTTATATACATAATCCGTGGGTCATATAGACGATAAATCACTGGGATACAACATCCTAAAACAACCGACAAAGTGGCTGTTTTTACTCACCCACCGCAGGTTTACCGTGAATGGGCTTGAACACGTGCCACAAGACAAACCCGTAATTTTTGCCCCCAACCATCAAAACGCCTTACTCGATCCGTTGGCCATCATTTTTGCCGGAAATTTCCAACCTGTTTTTTTGGCTCGCGCCGACATTTTCAAAAACAAGATCGTGGCCGCGGTGCTTCGGTTTTTAAAGATCATGCCTGTATACCGCATCCGCGATGGCAAGGAGACACTCGACAAAAACAAAGGCGTTTTTGATCAGGCCGTCGCCATCCTGCAAAACAACAACATGCTCTGTCTGTTCCCCGAAGCCTCGCACATTGGCATGAAAAGCATGCTGCCCCATAAAAAAGCCATCCCAAGGATTGTTTTCGCGGCAGCCGAGGCCACCTCCTTTGAGCTTGACATACAAATAGTTCCGGTCGGAATCAATTACACCAGCTACTTTGGCTTTCGCCGTAGTGTGGCCATCCATTTCGGCCTATCGATCCACACCAAACCTTACTACAAGATTTTTATGGAATCCGGTGAAAACAAAGCTTCCTCAGCGATGCGCGATACGATTTTCGAGGCAGTAAAAAAACTGGTTGTCCATGTACCCGAAAAACATAATTATCCCTTGTATGAACAGGCTTTTGAAATGGCTTCGGCAGGTATACTACACCTCAATCACATGCCACAAAACGATTTCGTGGCTCGAGAACAATGGCTCACCGAAACAATAACCCGCCGATTAAAAAATCTGACATCAGATGACAACGATCCCTTAGCTTCAGCAACTCAATACAAAATACTGAAAACTAAACTTAAACTTTCCGAAAAAGGAATTCTCCCCATTGCCCCAAGGCAGTTTTATGGGCAATTTACCCTTTTCGCTCTAACACTACCCCTCATTATCTGGGGCGTTCTGGTGAACGGCCTCGTTTTTTACCTCACCCGCTATCCTTACCGAAAAAAGATTGAAGACCCTCAGTTCTACAGCTCTTTTTCGTTTGTTTTGAGTTTAGTGGCCTACCCACTTTGGTACACTGCTGTGTTTTGCTCACTTATTCATTTTGGCCTATCACCAGGAATCGGTTTGTTGGCTACTTTAGCCGCCATACCTTCCGGCATCATGGCGTGGGAGTCCGGACAAAAAATTAAATGTCTGCAAACCAGGATAAAATACAAGAAGCTTCAAAAAAGGCAAGAAAGTTTTATGACAGATTTCTTTCGCCTGCGCGATGAGCTGATCCGTTTTTACATGAGTTGCAACAAAAAATAGCCAAGATTAAGAGATCTCATCACTTTCTTCAACCATCAATTTCACAGGAAATCCCCGCTCCTTTATGATCTATTTTAGTTTTAGTTAGGTAAGCCTTCTCCTCCCCGACCGGTTTAAAATATTCTGTTATTTTTGCCCACTTTATGATAATTTTTAAATAAAGTTACCATCGTGAGCAGCTCAAAAAACAAATCAGGAATACTCGAAAAAATACTTGACTGGACAGAAAAGGCCGGCAACGCCTTACCCCATCCGGCCACGCTTTTTGCTCTTTTTGCTTTGTCGGCGTTGATTTTATCTGCCGTAGGGCACTTCCTGGGTTGGTCGGCCATACATCCTGCTACAGGTGAAATGGTAAAACCTGTCAACCTGCTTTCACACGACGGCATACACCGCATTCTGTTGGAGATGGTAGACAACTTCACGGGTTTCGCCCCGTTAGGCATTGTGCTGGTAGCGATGCTGGGCATTGGTATTGCCGAGCAAAGCGGGTTAATACATACCGTGATCCGGTTGTTGGTACTTAACTCACCCAAACACCTGCTTACTTTTGTGCTGGTCTTCACAGGTATCCTCTCCAATGTGGCCTCTGATGTTGGGTATGTATTACTAATCCCTTTAGCCGGAGCTATCTTCATTGCCGTGGGTCGACATCCTATCGCCGGCATGGCAGCCGCCTTCGCGGGAGTTTCGGGCGGATTCAGTGCCAACCTTGTGCTGGGCACAGTAGATCCATTACTTGCGGGTTTGTCGCAGGAAGCAGCCCAAATCCTTGACCCAGATTACCTGGTGAACCCCACCGCCAACTACTATTTCATGGTGGCTTCTACTTTTTTCATTGCTTTTGTCGGGACATGGGTTACCGAAAAAGTAGTTGAACCCCGACTTGGAGTTTATCATGGTGATTTTGAAGAGCATGAGCACAGCATGACCAAGCTTTCCAAACTGGAAAAGAAGGGCCTGCGAAATGCGCTAATAGCTTTAGGTATTATCGTTGTTATCACGCTTATAGGCCTCATTCCCAAAGATGGATATTTCAGAGGAACTGATGGTGGATTGCTCAGTTCTCCTTTAATCACAGGTGTTGTGGCCATGCTTTTCATCACTGCCAGCGCGATGGGTCTGGCCTATGGAATTACCACCAAAGCTTTTAAAAACGATGCCGATGTAATCAACGGCATGTCGGCTTCTATGAAAACGCTGGCCACATACATCGTGTTGGTATTTTTTGCTGCCCAGTTTGTGGCCTACTTCAAGTGGAGTAACCTGGGCATTATACTGGCGGTAAAGGGAGCCAACTTGCTTATCTCCACCGAAATTGGCATGATCCCGCTGATGATCCTTTTTATTTTGCTGTCGGCTTCTATTAACATGCTCATGGGCAGTGCTTCAGCCAAATGGGCTATCCTCGCGCCCATCTTTATCCCCATGTTCATGATCATGGGCTATTCACCTGAACTCTCACAAGCCGTGTACCGCATCGGCGACAGCGTAACCAATGTGATTTCACCCATGATGAGTTTCTTTGCCCTCATCATCGCATTTGTTCAAAAATATGAACCAAAAGCAGGGATTGGAACCATTATCGCTGCCATGATACCCTATTCCATTGCATTTCTAATAGGGTGGATTTTGCTATTCGTACTCTGGCTTGTATTAGGATTGCCCTTAGGACCAGATTCCGGGCTCTACTATGTAATGCCAGAAAACATGCCTAACTAGGAGGGCGAAAAAACCGGCTTCTTTGTTTCGACTAATCCTTAAAAAAGACTGCTGAGCCGGAGAACCAACAGGGCCATTTGTCCTTCGATTTCTTCTCAACTCTGATGTTTTTGGAAAAAGACCAATACAAATAAAGAAGTATGTTCCAGTTTCGATTGGTTTTTTTGTAATTTTATACAAAAAAAGCGATGAAGAAAACTGTAACCCTTTTACTAAGCCTAACCGTTTATTGCCTTTTATACTCACATCCGGTTGTTAAGTCTTCATCTGCGTTAAGCGGTGTACCCTTCAGTGATCCACCAAATTTATACAATGACTATTTTGCCGGAGCAGGGGCTTGCATGCTTTGCCACAATGCACAGGTTAACAACCTCGGAATGCCCGTAGCTATCGTCAATGATTGGCGCTCGACCATGATGGCGAATTCATCCAAAGATCCGTTTTGGCAGGCTAAGGTATCACACGAAATATTGGTCAACCCACAGTTAAGCGATGAAATTCAAACTGTTTGCACCCGTTGTCATGCCCCCATGGGCAATGTAAACGCGTTGTATGGCGGAGCCTCACACTACACCCTGGAGGACATGCGAAACGACGAGCTGGCTATGGATGGGGCTTCCTGCACGGTTTGCCATCAAATAACACCCGAATCGATGGGAAACTATTCTGGAACTTTTTCCATAGGGAACGACAAAATCACTTATGGACCTTATCCAACGCCCTTTTCTAATCCTATGATCAACAACACCGGGTTTATTCCTACATACAGCGAACACATCAAAGACAGCCGGGTTTGTGCAACTTGTCATACCCTGATTACACACCCCCTCGACTTGAACGGCGTTCCCACAGGTGGTGAGTTTGTTGAACAAGCGCCTTATCAGGAATGGAAAAATTCAGTCTATCCAACCCAGAACAAAGCCTGCTTTACCTGTCATGTGCCTGAAATAGAAGATCTTGTAGTTATAAGCACCATACCTGCCTGGCTTACCGGAAGAACACCCTATGGAAAACATCATCTTGTTGGTGCTAATTCATTTATGCTCAAATTACTGAGAAGTAATATTGATGAATTAGGTCTGACCGCCTCAAGCCAGCATTTCGATACCACAATTGCCCGAACCTATCAGAATTTGCAATTGTCAACACTTGATTTAACGCTTTCGGAAATAAATCGTACCGAAGACACCCTGTTTTTAGACCTTAACTTAGTTAATAAAGCAGGGCATAAACTTCCTACTTCTTATCCAGGGAGGCGCGTTTACATTGAAATGGTAGCAGTAGATGCCACTGGCGACACCGTGTTTCACAGTGGAAAAATGGATGAGGAGTTTAATATTATCGGTGAGGATACTGACTTTGAACCACATCATGACCTGATTGTGCACAACGACCAGGTTCAGATTTATGAAATGGCGATGGGTGATGTAAATGGCGACGTGACTACAGTTCTCGAAAGAGCAGCCATCCACCTCAAAGACAACCGCATACCTCCTGAGGGATTTGCTATGAATCACCCAAGTTACGACACAGTGAAAATTGCCGGATCGGCATTGAGTGACCCGGATTTTAACTATCTCAACGGCACACAAGGCAGTGGAAGCGACATCATTCATTTTCATTTACCTACACACCAAAACACCTCTGCCATTAATATTTATGCCACTGCTTATTACCAGACAGTAAGCAACAAATGGCTCGAAGAAATGTTTTCGTATGAGTCGGCAGAAATCAACACTTTTAAAGCCTTGTACAATGCAGCCGACAAGAGTCCGGTTTTGCTTGCGTCCCGATCGCTGACCAGCGTGTACACTGCAATGGATGAAAACGCCTCCTTGCTTTCAGTTTTCCCCAATCCCACTCACAAAGAAATCATGTTGGAAAGTCAGACTGATGTTTATTCTGTTGAAGTTTTTCAACTTAACGGCAAACTTATCAATCGTTACGATTTAAAGAACAACCCCACCAAAACAGTGAAAATCAGTGTTACCGACAAGAGTGGGCTTTACTTTTTGGTCGTGAATACGGAACAAAGCCGGCAGATTAAAAAAGTGGTAGTTTTTTGACAAGCAATTTACCAACGAACAATATTTAAACTATTTAAAAATGTCAACATTCCAAAACAAAAAAGTACTGATCACCGGTGGAGCATCGGGGATTGGGAAAATCATGGGTCGCATGGCACTCGAGCGCGGTGCTGAATTGGTTATTTGGGACATCCATCCCGAAAACATGCGAACAACCCTGTCCGAGCTGTCGCCTCTGGGCGAAGTGCATGGTTTTGCTGTGGACGTGTCATCACCCGAACAAATCAAGCAAACCGCGGAGGAAGTCAGGCAACAGGTGGGCAACATCGATATCCTGATAAACAATGCCGGTGTTGTAGTGGGGAAATATTTTCACGAGCACAGCGTCAGCGAAATAAATGCTACTATGAGCATAAACAGCCAGGCTCCGATGCTGATCACCAGCGAATTCCTTCCGGGGATGATGGCCGCCAATTCAGGAAACGTATGTAATATCGCCTCCTCGGCAGGACTTATCTCCAACCCGCGCATGTCGGTGTACGCCGCCAGCAAATGGGCTGTGATTGGATGGTCGGACAGCTTGCGCATTGAAATGCAACTGCTTAAAAGGAAAATACATGTTACGACCGTCACTCCATACTACATCAACACGGGCATGTTCGATGGGGTAAAGTCGATAATCCCGATTTTAAAACCTGAAAAAGCAGCCCGAAAAATTATTCGCGGTATCGAACGAAACCGAATTTATGTAAGCATGCCGTGGAGTGTTCATTTCGTACGCCTGAGTCAGGGATTGTTGCCCATTTGGCTATTCGACTGGTTCACAGGTTCGGTGTTGGGTATTTACAAAACCATGGATCATTTTAAAGGCCGCAAATAATCAAAAATAACCTTTATAAACTCTTTAAACCACCATGAAATCTATTTCTACACTTTTCATTTTATCTTTGTTGCTGGCCTTTGCCGGATGTCAGAGCAATATTAATGATGAAACACCAACTACCATGACCAATGCCCCTTACCTGAGCTACGCTCCCAGGCCTTATGTAGAAATCACCCATCCCGAATGGAGCAAAAACGCTACCATTTATGAAGTAAACCTCAGGCAGTACACAGAAGCAGGCACATTCCGTGCTTTTGAAGACCATCTGCCCCGTTTGAAAGAAATGGGAATTGACATCCTCTGGCTGATGCCGATACAACCTATTGGCGAGAAAAACAGAAAAGGCAGCATGGGCAGTTTTTATTCGGTAAAAGACTATTACGGGATAAACCCTGAATTCGGCACGATGGACGACTTCAAACATCTGGTAAATAAAATTCACGAGCTGGGCATGTATGTCATCATCGACTGGGTGGCCAATCATTCGGCGTGGGACAATTATCTGGTAACAGAGCATCCTGAATGGTACAGCAAGTCGCCGGAAGGCAACTTCCAGCCGACGCCTTGGTACGACTGGGACGACATCATCGAATTTGATTTTGAGCAACCTGCCATGCGGCAATACATGACCGAAGCACTGAAATACTGGGTTAAGGAAACCAACATCGATGGATACCGTTGCGATGTGGCGGGATTTATCCCCATCGACTTTTGGGAAACGGCACGGGCTTCGCTCGACAGCATCAAACCTGTATTTATGCTTGCCGAGTGGGAATCGCGCGATCTGCATAAAAAAGCCTTCGACATGACCTATTCATGGAGTCTGTGGGAAAAGATGCACAACGCCGCAACGGGTAAAAAATCACTCGGGCCGTTAATTGAATACATGGCACACGATGTTAGCACTTTCCCGAAAGATGGATACCGAATGACTTTCACCGACAACCACGACAAAAATGCATGGGAAGGGACACAGTATACCAATTTCGGAGCAGGGCTACACGCCGCTATGGTGCTCACCGCCACGGTAAACGGCATGCCACTTGTTTACAGCGGGCAGGAAGCTGGTCTCGACAAGTCGCTTGCCTTCTTCGACAAAGACCCGATTGTGTGGCAAACACATGAAAATGAAATCCTCTACAAAAAACTGTTCGCGCTGAAACACCAAAACCAAGCCCTTTGGAATGGTGCAAACGGTGGAGAGATGATCAGGGTGTACAACGATAAGATGGATCAGGTGATTTCGTTTTACAGGGAAAAGAACGGAGACAAAATGCTGTCAATAATTAACTTTAGTGACCAGCCTGTGGAGGTTACCCTAAAAACAGATCGGTTTTCAGGCTCTTATACCGACTTATTTGGCGAAAAAAGTATCGAGCTTAACAACTACGATAGTTTTAGCCTGAAACCATGGGACTATCTGGTTTTGTTTCATCATACCGCCAAATAAAAT
Organism: Bacteroidales bacterium UBA6244; assembly: GCA_002440885.1. Taxonomy (GTDB): domain Bacteria; phylum Bacteroidota; class Bacteroidia; order Bacteroidales; family F082; genus UBA6244. The sequence continues at coordinate 12,792 of DJVY01000212.1, read as the reverse complement.
CAAATTAAACTAATTATTGCAGAACAATGAACATCTACTTACAAACTGGTACGATAATCGTATTCTTCGCCTTAGCAGCTTACTCCATCGGTATCATCACCGAACAAAGAACAAAAAAAATCAGTCTTTTGGTTATTCTCTTTCTCACCCTGGGCATCCTGCTCGACATCACCGCTACAGCCTTTATGATCATTGGATCAAACAAAGGAGGGTTTACCCTGCATGGACTAATTGGGTATTCATCTCTGCTGGGTATGTTAACCGACACCTTGCTCATGTGGCGGCTTTTGTTTAAATCAGGAATAAATGCCACTGTTCCGAACCCATTGCATAAGTTCAGCCGCTATGCCTACCTTTGGTGGGTAATTGCTTTTGTAACCGGCGGACTTTTGGTTATGTTCAATTAGCTCACTAATCAAGCCGGCTGCTTGATTTTGATCACAAAAATAACCGTGCATAACGAAATGGATCACACACAGTGTATTGGCAATTAATCAGTTAATCTGATCAATTAGAGTATCCGATCGAGAACACGAATCAATCTGTCCACTTCTTCAACAGTATTGTAGTGTACCATGCTAACGCGAACCACGCCATCAACATCGGAGAGGCCGAGGTCGTTGATTAGTCTGCGGGCATAAAAATCGCCCCATCTGATCCCGATATCGTAACCATCAACCTGTGGTGGTATAACACTGCTCTTGATGTTTTCGACAACAAACGAAAAAGTGGGAACGCGGACTTCCCTACTGAATTCTACAGAACCTATCAATCGGATATTTTTTTTACTGGTGAGAAACTCCAGAAAGCGGCGAGTCAATTGTTCTTCGTGTTCAGTAAAAAGATCGAAAACCTGCTTAAGTCGCGAAAACAAATCCCATGTACTCACTTCGAAATGTTGAGCGAAAACGGTATCCAGGTAATCAATGATGCCCGTACTACCAACCGTCAACTCAAAATTTACATTACCAGGCTGCAATTTATACGGCACATCCTCCCTCGCGATAAAATAATGATTGATGCCCGGTAATTGGCTCAATAGCGCATGCCTTCCATAAAGCAGAGCATAATGCGGCCCAAACACTTTGTAAAAACTAAATACATAAAAATCAACATCCCATTTTTTTACATCTACCTGACGATGAGGAGCAAAGGCTACTCCATCTACACAAACCAATGCCCCCCGTTCGTGTATAAACCGGGTAATCTCTTCCACAGGATTAATGCTTCCCAAAATATTGGACACATGAGTAAAAGCCACCAGGCGCGTTTTTGAGGTCATCAATTTGCCTAACTCCTCTAATTCAAGCTGAAAGGAATCCGGATTTATCTTCCAGGTTTTTATTACAATACCAGCCTCCTCTAATCCCAGCCAGGGACCAATATTGGCTTCATGATCGCAGTTGGTTACAATGACCTCATCACCAGGTTTAAAGTAATGCGCCAGCGATCGGGCAAGGTTTTGTAACAAGGCCGTGGAAGAGGAGCCCATCACAATTTCGGCAGGATCAGCGGCATTGATGGCCTGCGCCCACAAACCGGAGGCCGTTGCAACCATTGCTTCCGACTGCTTGGAGATCCGGTAAGAAGCTCCCAACTGCACGTTGGAATGTAGCAGATAATGGCTGATTTTGTTGGCTACCTGAACCGGAACCTGACTACCTCCGGCATTATCGAAAAAAGCAAATCCATTAGTTAGTGCGGGGAACTGTTGGCGTACAAAGTTAATATCGGATGTTGACATAGAGTTTAGTGTTAATGGATGCACATTATTTTTATTAAAGATACCTCATCATGGTCGATAAAAAGACCACCAAGATGCCCAGCACAAAGGAAAGTCCGCCCAGCAAAGCCTGGCGTTTACGCAAAGCAGGCAGTTTTTCTGACCCACCCTGCATCGCAAGTTTCTTTACCTGCGGCATGAGCACTTCAAAGGAGTAGAAGGCAGACAAGGCCATAAAAGCCACCAGCACATGTTTGACAAAACTCACCGTTTCCCATGCCGTATCGAAGTTGATGATGGCAACGTAATAAGGGCTGGAAATCTTCATTGGGATGCCTGTTACAAATAAAACCAGTAGTGATACATAGACCAACACCCTCACGCGTTTAAACAAAACCCCCATCAATCTGCCAGCAGTAGCCGGATCGAGGGTTTTTGACACCGATGGCATCACCACCAAAAAATTGAAAAACAATCCACCTATCCAAGCCACAGTGGCCATAAGGTGTATGAAATCAAACGAAAACAACAATACAGGATTCTGCATAATATCTGAATTAAATTTGCGCCGAAAATACAAAAGAAATTTTTAAGAGACGGTATTAACAAACGCATGACCAATGAATAATAACTGTATATTTGACCACCATGAAGGAAATCAAGATGGCAAAAAAAATTCTGGCAATAGACGACAATCCATCGTTGCTGATTCTTATTCAGGCCAACATAACTCACAGGATACCTGGCTGCACAGTCATTACAGCCAAATCAGGTGAGGAGGGCGTTGCTTTGGCAAAAAAAGAATTACCAGAAGTCATTTTACTCGACATTGTAATGCCTGGCATGAATGGATTTGAGGTATGTCAAGAGCTGAAAAACGATAACCTTACCAAAAACATTCCAATTCTACTGGTCTCGGCGCTTGGACATGATACTGAGAACAGAATTAAAGGACTTGAGCTTGGAGCTGAGGCATTTATCACAAAACCATTTGATAACGCTGAGCTCATCAGCCAAGTACGGGTATTGATGAGGATAAAGAGTGCAGAAGACAAGCTCAGAGCTCAAAACAAAAACTTGGAGATTTCGATTAGGAATCAGTTTATTGAATTCAACATGTACCAGAGCAGGATTTCACAAATCTCAGAATATGCCCAATCTTTCTTCTGGGAAATCGACAATGAAGGCAGGTACACCTATGTTAGCGAAGTTGTAGAGCAAATCCTTGGCATTGATTACACTCAGATACTACATGTGAGGCGCTTGTTCGATTTTCCCGAGAACGGAGTTGACTTAACAAAGAAAAATACGACACTTGATATTTTCAACAAAAAAAAGCATTTCACCGACTTCGAGTTCCAGTGCACAAGTAAATCCGGGAAGGATAAGTGGCTTATGTTGAGTGGATTTCCAATTTTCGACGATAACGGGATGTTCGCAGGATACAGGGGAATGACTCAGGATATCACAAAACGCAAACACGCTGACAAGATACTTCAAGACAGCCTGATAAAAATTAACAAATATCAGCGCGAATTAAAAATAGTGAATTCGAAATTAATACTGTCGGAGGAAAAGGAGAGACGCAGAATTGCAGGCTATTTGCACGATGGCATCGGTCAGTTGTTGTCGATTGCGCACATTAATTTATCATCCTTAGCAGGAAAAAATTTACCCGATGATATCTACAAAATTATTCAGGATTCCTCTGATTACATCAACGAAGCCATAAATCAATCGCGATCGCTGACCTACGATCTAAGCCCACCAATCCTTTATGAGCTCGGACTTGTAGCCGCGATAAGGTGGAAACTTGACAGCATTAGCAGTAAACATGGGATCAAGACTATGTTAAATTGCACCATAAAACAACTAAACCTGACCAATGATACCAGAATATTAATATACAGAATAATAAGCGAACTACTCTTAAATGCCATAAAACATGCCAATGCCAGTCGTATTGATGTCACAATTACCAAAGATAAAATCTTTCATCATTTTTCCGTTTCTGATGACGGCAATGGTTTCGAAAAAAGTAGCGGAGGAAAGAAAAGAGGTTACGGACTTTTCAGTATTCATGAAAAGATTGACTCGATGAAAGGCACGATAAACATTTCCTCCTCTCCGAAAATCGGAACAACAGTTCATATAAAAATACCTCAAAAACAGAAATAATCATGTCAATTAAAATTCTTATTGCCGACGATCACCAGCTTTTCAGAGAAGGATTGATTAATTTATTGTCTGGAAATGAAGAAATTGAAATTGTAGGACAAGCCGATGACGGAAAACAAGTCATCGAAAAAACATTAAAACTACATCCCGACATTGTTATTATGGATATCGTCATGCCTCTCATCAGCGGCATTGAAGCAACGGGTATTTTAAGTGTAGAAGCACCTACCATTAAAGTTATCGGTCTCACGATGCATTCAGAAAACCACTTTATCAAGCGCATGTTGGAAGCCGGCGCTTTTGCCTATCTTTTTAAGAATTGCACCTATGATGAACTGATTGAAGCCATTAACACTGTTTATGCCGGCAAAAAATACTTGAGTGAAATGATAACTGAGGTGGTAATACATGATTATATTGGTAAGCAAAAACAACCAAGTTCGGATGACACCAAACTCTCCGACCGTGAAATGGAGGTCTTGAAAATGATTGCAGAGGGAAAAACAAGTAGAGAAATAGCAGACTTATTATTTATCAGTGTGAAAACGGTTGGAACTCATAAGCAACACATTAGCGAGAAGCTAAACCTAAACACTACTGCAGACATGGTGAAATACGCTTTAAAAAAAGGTTTGGTCTCCCTGTGGGAATAAAGGCTGCCTGATGCAAAAATCAGTGTTTTGCACCTAAAAATCAGCAAAGCACCTAACTGGTTTCTTTAGCAATAAGTTAATTTTACCTTTTTTATAAGTAATCTTTATCTTGGTGCGCAAAAATATTTCATTTTTACTGCTTGAGCTTACATTTATTGCTTGGGGAAGCCATATATGGGGGCAGACTCCGCCTACTACCGAGATAAATCTTGTAATGGATATTCCGCCTGTTTCTCTCATAAATTTCGAAACCGACAACAAAAGTATCATTACCTATAGTTATTCAACGCACACCCCTGGCAACGTGGAGCAAATAATTTCACCCGGCATGAAAAACCAAACCTGGATAAATTATTCCTCTATCGTAAATCCAGGTGTTACCAACTATATTGCGGTAAGTATAAGTTCAGGGAAACTACCTGATGATGTTACTTTGAAGTTGGTTATTAGTGAAGACGCAGGTGCTGGCTCAGGTAAAACGGGCAAATCAGTTGGAGAGATCACCCTTTCAGCCAACTCACAGAACATCATAATCGATATAGGCAGCTGCTTTACAGGTCTCGGAGTTAATAAAGGCCACATGCTTACCTACAAATGGGAAAAATCAGCCGGTTTTTCAGGCAGCAGTCAGTTTACAAACGAAGAACCAATCGCTGTTATGTACACAATAACAACCAGCCAATGACTTTCATGAAAACATCACTCATCAAACTATGTCTTCTTTTCTTGCTCATAATGCAACTCACTGTTCTCAACTCGCAGGTATGGACAGCAGGCGACAATATCACACTGCAAGTATCAGAGTTTGCTCTAATCGAAACCAATCATGCACCGGTACACCTCGAGCTCAGCACCTCCACACCCGGATCAGCAGTAAGCAGCGTATCAAATTCAGATCTTTTTGTTAAAATTTCATCGATTGTACCGGGCGGAACCGACAGAGAGGTAACGGCACGCATTTCTTCAGGGTCAGTTCCTTCAGGCACCACGCTCACACTTGCTTCGGCGGCCTGTACGACAACAAATAGCGGCGGGGCACTAGGAACTCCCGAACCCAATCCAATTGTGCTCTCCAACATCGACCAACTCCTTGTGCGATATATTGCCACCTGCTATACAGGAACAGGATATAACGATGGCTATCAGATGACTTTCACCTGGTCGCCACTTAATCCGGCTACAAATTACAGCCAAATAGCAGCAGCCACATACAATATTACGGTGGTATTTACCCTAACAGCACACGATGGGAACTAACCCTTGTTAGGTTATGGTAACTGGAGTACTACCACAAATCGCATCAGCATTTGTGAATGCGATATCAGTTTTTTTGAAGGTTAATTCAGTAAGATGCCGATACCTATTGTTCCTATACTTTCTAGTTTTGTGACAGAAAAAATTTACTAAAAAGCTCTTTGTTATGAAAAAGATTTTAACATTCATCATGGTGATTACAACAATAACATCGTTGTATCAGCCAGCCTTTGCACAAGACGACGCAACCGCCAACCAGGAATTAACCATGGGCATTCCTGAAGTACTCCTCATTGATGCCGTAAATGACGCAGGTGTTGTTGGGGCTGTATCTTTGGAGCTAACAACAGTAACTGCCGGTACTGCCATTTCAGGAGGCACAGGAACTAGTTACGCCCAAGTGTCATCAATCGTTGCAAGCGGACAAACCAGAACCATTACCGCGGCTGTGACCGGCGTTCCTGCGGGCACGGCTCTTTCGGTAACTACCACTGTTCCGAGCAATGCAAATCAAGCAGGTACCGTGGGCACAGGCACCTCTAACGTTCCACTTATAAATGCAGCAGCAGCCTCAACCATCGTATCGGGAATTGGCAGTTGTTACACTGGAACATCATCTGGCGATGGATATCAATTAGATTGGATTTGGGATGCCGGTGCAGCAGGTGACTACGGCTCTATTGTAGCTACCACTGGTTCGACAGCAACCGTTGTTTTAACCATAACTGCAGGAGTTTAACAACTGATACTGTTTTACTCCCTTACGAAAGTCAGTTGAAGATAAATCATGAGGTTATTAATTGAACAGATTGCCAACCGAATCATGAGAGGGGAAGACTTACATCTTCCCCTGTTTATTCTGGTGGTTTATTTCTTCCCAAGTAATTCCGGATGCCGCTGACACCAAAATCTAAAGCACAAACCCATTAATAGAATGTAATTAAAAAATACGACCATGATTAGACGCAGTTTAGCAATTACAGCCTTTCTCATTCTGCTTTTCCATTTAAGCTCCATCGCCTCCATCGAGGTGGTTGGCAGTTTGCGCCACATTACCAAGGCCGGGAGCGGTGATGTATACAAGGGCGAAATAAAAGTTCAAAACAGTGGTGATAAGGATCAGGAAATCAAGGTATACCAAACAGACTTATTTTACAACAACGAAGATTACACCTACTACAACGAACCCGTTTCGCACAATCGCTCTAATGCAAATTGGATAGAATACAGTCCTAAAACGACGATAGTTTCAGCTAATTCAACACTTTTTATCCAATACCAAATTACAGTACCTGATGAAGACTCTCTGGCTGGTACCTATTGGAGCATCCTGATGGTAGAGGGAGTTAACCCGATTGACCCAACGATGGAAGGGCAATTTAATATCAATACCGTTACACGTTATGCTATTCAGCTGATAACCGAGATAAGAGAAAGCGGACTTGGGAAACTGGAATTTCTGGATCCGTCGTTAGTTAGAGAAGGCAATGAACTCTTTTTGGCTGTTGATATCATCAACACTGGCGATCATTACATTTCGCCTGATGTATCAATTGAGTTATTCGATGACAAAGGCGAATCTGTAAAGGTGATTCATGCTCCAAAAAAAGGACTGTTTCCAGGCACTTCAGCCCGCTACAGATTCAATTTAGAAGGTATTGCTGATGAAAAAACTTATCAAACCATCATTATTGCCGCAGGTGAAGGAGAGGATGTATTCGGACTGGAGTATACCCTATATTTTTAACCACTTACAATTGGTTTCGTGGTAATTAGTCTGAAAAACAGTAACTATTGCACTTTAGGAAATTTGAAAAGCCTGCTTAACTCACAGTATAGTGTGGAAAATTTTCTTGATACAACTCTACTTAATATTGATATCGCCATCACTTTTGGGTGATGAGGGAGGGTTAAGCATTTTACAACTAAACAAAAAACGAATTGAATTAATACCCGGATCGAATTCCAATATTGCAGTAATGCTAGTAAACTCAACAGATACAGCAGCTGAGTTTAGCCTTAAAATCAGCACGCCAGAGGGCTTAAGCCAGATAATAGACTATTCATCGATAAGGGTAGAAGCACAAAGCAAAACACTCAAAATTTTCAGCTTTTATGTAAATACAATGACACGTGTCGGCAATTATTCAATTACCATCGAAGCCTTCACTAAGGCATCCATGAAGAAAATTGGAGAAGTGTTAGTTCCCGTTGAGGTGATGCCAAAATATGAAATGCATGCCAAGGTATTAAACGCTCCTAAATACGTTTATTCCGGCGACACCATTGAGGCAGGTTTCTTTGTTCAGAATTTATCTAACATCAGCAGCACCATCGAAATCATGATTACAAGCGACAAAGTGGCGGAAATGAAAACCTTTACTATCGACCCTGATTCATCTGTTAACCTGAACTTTATTACGACCACGAAATCCGACATAAGTCATTTTACCAGAAAGAGCATTGTCCTAAATGCGGCAATCGTAGAAGCTCCTGAAACAGCGACCAATTTAACTTGTATTATTGACGTAATTCCTTCAACACAAGAAAAATTTGAATCGTACAATAAAATCCCAACTACCATTTCGGGTCTTTTTGTTACGAATAATCAAACAGGTGAAAGGCTTTTTGGATACATGTTTGATGTAGTGGGTTCCGGGATGATTTCACCAAAGAAGAAACGAGAAATATCATTTCACCTGAGAGGGCCAAACCGTGAGGGAAACCCTATTCTCGGACAAACAGATGAGTACAATATAACTTACTCCTCACCAACTTCTAAATTGACTGTTGGCGACAACAGCTACAGCCTTACCGATTTGACAGAAGGTGCACGTAGTGGCAGAGGGATGGAATACAGACACTTGTTTAAAAATAAAGTTGGCCTGGGCACATTTATAAACTATCCCAGATTCTATCCCCACATCGATCGGGTTATGTCCATATACGGTTTTTTTAAGAACGAAAAAAAAACCAAACTCAAGACGGGTTACTTAAACAAGTTGTTAGTCGACAAAACGATCACCCATCTAGTCACTGTATCTGGCGAAATAAGCCCGTTCAAGTGGGGGGAATTTGCAATTGAATACGCTCTTGGGAATTCAAATCAAAATACCTCTTCAGCTTATGCCGCTGAAATGCGCATACATTTTTCAAGCTATCGCTTTTTTGCCGGATACACCTATGCCTCCCCCCTATTCCCAGGCTACTTAACCAATTCAAGATTTATAAATTTGGGAGCCATGGCTACAATTTTCAAAAAAGTAAACCTGGCAATAAACTACAATCTCAATCATTCAAACATCGCACTCGACACCATATTTTCCAATGCTCCATACTCCAACAACCTCAACTTTACACTAAGCTATAATTTTAACTACAACAACAGCCTGAGCATTGGTGCGGCGATGAATAAGAATGAGGACATGAGTATTGAAAAACAGTTTTTTTATACGGAAATTACAGGCCGAATTTCGTCAAGAAACAAAATAAAACGACTTGGCGTTGATACGGATTTCTCTATAGGGAAGAATGAAAATTTCTTGCCACTTAAATACGGAGAAACAACACAGGTTATGCATGCAAACCTATCAGTTCAGTATAATATCGGAAACAATTTATTTGCGAAGGGCTTTGTAAGCTACTATAACGGGGAACAATACCTCGAAAAACCTGCCACCAATTTTTACTACGGTTTGGTTATTGATGCCTCATATAAAGATAAAATCAAACTCCAGCTACAATACCAGAACGATTATCAAATTGATGAGTACTACAAGGATCGCAGCTTGTTAGGACTACAAACTGTATATGCATTGAATCAAAATCATGAAATTGGTGCAGGTTTGAATTACGACTTACGCAAAAACACACTGTCAGAAACCGTATTTAGTGCCAGCCTTCGTTACACATACAAACTAAAAATTCCTGTATCGAGGAAGGAAGATGGCGGTGGACTTCAGGGAAAAATTAATAATCATGGAGCCGATCTGGTGAAAGGAATCATGATCACGATAGGGGGAAACACCGCTTTTACTGACAAGGATGGGGCATTTCAAATACCTTACTTAACATCAGGAACTTATTTTCTTTTTATTGACAATTCCAATACAGGTATCAATACGATTACCGAAAAAGCCGGTCCATATCCGATTGAAATCCTTCCAGGTCAAATGACTTACTTTGAAATTGGCTTAACCAAATCAGCCAGCATCATTGGACGAATCGCAATTGAGGAAGATGAAAACACTAACAGCAAAGGTTTTATTCCGGTGAAGGCAGGTCTTGACAGACTAATCATTGAAATGAATAATGACGGAGAAATGTATCGCCTACTTACTGATTTAAATGGAGACTTTGAATTTAACGATCTCAGACCTGGAGAATGGTCATTGGTGATTTACAGCCGAGGAATACCGGAAGGATACGAATTACAAAACACTGAATATCTGATTAATTTAACACCGGGAGAGTCAAAAGACTTTAAAATTATTGTTAGAAAAAAAGCAAGAAAAATAAAGTTCCAAAAACGCTGATTCAGAATATAAACTAAAATTCATAACAATGACTAAAGAGATAATTACAGCTATTCTAATCATGTTTTCATTCAGCCTGAAAACGGTGGCCCAACATACTGTATCAGTAAGCAAAAGCAACCCCATTTATCTGGATCTGACGTCGCCGAACATGTCAGGAGCAATTCAAAAAACCACTATTGACAATTCCCAATGGCTTAACTACACCACTTATGTGCACCCCTCCGACCCAACGCTGTCCATCATGGTCGAAGTGATTTCAGGCACGATACCACCCGGGCTCATGCTTACGGTTGAAGCCAGTCCGTATGTTGGATTCAGTCAGGGCAAACAGGGTTCACCAGCAGGCAAAGTCACCTTATCGCCGCGGCCAAAAGTCCTTATCAACAACATAAGCACCTGCTATACAGGCTCGGGGCGAAACGAAGGCCATCAACTTACTTTCTCAATTATCGTGATCGACTGGGCAAAAGTAAGGTCTGGCACAAACAACATCAGTATCAGGTATACAATTACGCAGTAAAATAAATTCACAGAGCTTTTTATTAAACCGCAATGGGAGGAGTAAAAGAAACACCACGCCAAAGATTGATCTCAATGATGTACCTGGTACTAACAGCGTTACTGGCGCTAAATGTATCGAAGGACGTGATAAACGCATTTATCGTGGTGAACGACAATATCCTGCAAACCAACATGAACTATGCAAATAAACTGCATGATCTATATGCCGATTTTGAGAAAAACTATCAGCTCAATCAAATAAAGGTGAAACCCTATTGGGAAAAAGCCCTGGAAGTAAAAAAAATATCAAAGGAAATGGTTGAATACTTAAACAACCTTCGATTCGATTTGATTGCTGCAACAGAAAAAGTAAGCGTCGATTCTGCAAAAAAAATTCAGGTAAGGGACATAAGAAAAAAAGACACGTACCTTGTTCCAACTCATTTTTTTATGGGAAGTTCGATGGATGGGTCAAATGGAGAGGCCGCCAAACTGAAAGAGAAAATCAACACCTATCACCATAACATGATTGAATTAGCCAATCTGAATAACTTAGGAAAAGTAAGCCTGGACTTGTCTACAGCCGGCCCGTATTATAATCGCGATGGAAAAGAAGAAAGTTGGGAAGCACATTTCTTCTACCAAACAATCATTGCGGCAGACATTGCCATATTAAACAAAATGGTTTCAGACATTTACAACGCTGAATATGATGTGATTAACCATTTATATAAATCGATCGGACATGGGGATTTTAAGTTTGATAGAATTGAAGCCAAAGTTCTGCCTAAAAGTAGTTATGTCCTTCATGGTGAAGAATACTCCGCAGAAATTATTGTGGCAGCCTATGATACCAGCCAAAGTCCTGAAGTGTTTTACCAGACCGGTGTCGACTTCCTCCAACAAACAGATATGGAAAAATCGGTTCATCTACCTAACAAGCCTGGAGTAATTTCAATCAATTTGCCTGCCACGAAGGAAGGAATAAACACCTATGCCGGTATCGTAAGAGCCCAGACAAGCACTGGCGAGGTGAATGATTACCATTTCAGCGGTGAGTATATTGTAGCAAGACCTTCATTCACAATTTCTGCAAAAAAAATGAATGTATTCTATGTTGGCGTCGACAACCCTGTCTCAATTTCAATGTCTGGCTTTACAAACCACCAACTTACCGCTTCTATTTCGTGTGGACAAATTAAAAGAGATTATGAAAATAAAGATTGGATCGTAACACTAACTTCGGACTGCAATGAAGCCATTGTTACAATCTATACAACAATAAATGGAGGTCAAAGAACACTTGGCTCAAAGAGCTTTCGGGTAAAGAAGCTACCAGATCCAATTGCTGCAATTGCTGGCAAAAATTCCGGAAGTATCAAGCGCGAGATTTTGCTCACCGCAGGGGTGCTCGTACCAAAAATGCCGGATGATTTTGAGTTTGATCATTCTTTCGTCATAAAATCTTTTACCATGACTTTACAAAGAGGGTTTAAAGTTTACAATCTTAACTCAAAATCAGCCTATTTAACCGACGAAATGACAGAGCATATCAACAGAACCAATCATGGTCAAAGCATCGTCTTTGAAAATATTGTAGCGCTTGACTCTGAAGGAAAAGAACGTAATCTAGCCCCAATAATACTAACAATAAACTAACTTTGTCGTTTTATTCTATCATAAAAAATAAAAACCGACTCATATTTTGAAACATGTCAACCAACTATGACCTACATGAATCATACAATGCTCCAACAACTCCGCGGTAAGCTTAAAGCTCACGCCGACGATAAAACCCGCCAAAGCGCAACCCGATTTTTCAAGGAAGAAGTACGAACCTATGGGGTAAAATCTGCTGTTGTACAAAGGATAGGCAAAGACTTTTTCGGGCTGATAAAGTCCGAACCCAAAGAACAAATATGGGATTTATGTGAGCAACTCTGGC
>DJVY01000084.1 GCA_002440885.1 Bacteroidales bacterium UBA6244 | reverse complement strand
AGGGCATATTTATTGTTGAGGATATTTTGTCTGGTGATGCCCGAATTGGTGAGGTTTTTATCCATTGTGTTTAGTTTTGGTTATTTTACGTTCTCCTCAAGGCTGAAATTTAATGCATTATTTTCAAGTTCTTTGGTGAGTTCCTTTTTTGTTTTCAAACCAAGGTCTTTTAATCTGGTAGCTTGTAAAACCAAATTGTCGTTTCCGGTACTTAACTGTTTGAATGCATTGTCATACTTTACCTGAGCTTTATTTAGACTATCTCCAAGACCTTCCATATTAACTACAAATCCAACAAACTTATCGTATAGTTTGGCTCCTCTACTTGCTATTTCAATTGCATTTTGATTTTGATACTCTCTCTTCCAAAGGTCAACAATTAATTTGAGTGAGGTTATCAGGTTGGTCGGGTTCATGAGTAGTATTCTTTTGTCGTAGGCGAAATTCCATAGGTCGGGATCTCCTTGCATGGCCGCAATGTATGCCGGTTCGCTGGGTATAAACATCATCACAAAATCAAGTGCTTTGTCGTAATCATCGTAGCCTTTGGTACTCAGACTTATAATGTGGTTTTTTAAAGCGGACACATGATTAGCAAGTTCTTTTTTCTGTTCATCGACATCTGAGGTGGCAAGTAAACGGGAAAACGCATTAAGTGACACTTTTGAATCGATGATGACGCTGCGGTTATTGGGATATTTCATAACAAATTCTTTTCTTTCACTTATCTTTCTGCCAATAGATGACTAAGAGATTTTTACTCATCCTTCAACTCTTCAGGGAAAGGGATAAATAAAGGTTTTAAATGTTCTAAAGAATATGGTATTTTATAATTTGAAAACCTACCAGTTTTGTGACCACAAAGAATATTTGACACACAACCTGCACATTTTGCTGGCAATCTTTTGCTTACATCAAAGTCACCTCCTCCTTTATTAATTGCATGTCTAAGGTCAGAATAGACATTTTGTATATTTTTTTTGCCATTTTCGCTTCTGGCAATTTTTAAAACATTGCAGCTGATTATCTTAGGAGTTTTATTATGTAATTCGTATTTCCAATAAACTAAATAGCCGTATTCTATTTCATAATCATGAATGCCATAAATGTATGAGCTTAATTGATTTATATGATTATCAAAAAAAACCTTTCTAGCCCGCTTTTTCTCAATCCTTAATCCCTCTTCTTCAGTAATGTAATAATAACTTGATGGGTCTTTTGGTGTAAATTGAAATTTTTCTTCCACAACATAAATATTATTGCTTATTTCATTCTTAAAAATATAGTCTGGTTGACCAATATATAATCCCTTATGACTTTTAAAGTATTTTTTTTCAATTTCATTATCGTTATGTCCAAAGAATAAAATGGAAGAATTACTCACATCATTGAAAAAATGTTCATTATCACTATTTAAATATTCATTATAGGAATGTTCAATTCCGTTTTGTGCGGCTGTGTTTTTTTCACCTTTTGCGTAAAATTCACTAACTTTATCTGGTTTTAAGTAATATAATAATCGGTTTTTCTCGTGTTGGGAAGTTCCTAATATTGCTGCTTCGTATTTTGGCAATTCGAATGACGATGAAATGGCAAAACTAATTGGACAAAATGTGAAATTCGCCAAATCAGTAGCAGAAATATATTTTAATGATTTCTCTTTCAGTTTGAATTCACTTTTCTTTTTAATCTTTATTTCAATTAATAAATAATCGATAATACTGAATCGTTTAGGAATATAATAATCACCCATATCAAAATATTCGGTATTTGGTTTAGGATCTTCAACATGGGTATAGATTCCATCCAATATTTTATTTTTTCTACCCAATTGTTTAAGTTTTGGTATATTCAAGGATAGATAACGAAGGTAGTCCTCAAGAAACGTGTCATGATTAAATCCAATTTTTTTAACGAGATAGGATAGAAAAATTTCCCGCCGACTGGGTTCGTTTTTGTCAGTATTTTCAGATTTATTCATGTCGCTTTTTGGGGATATTTAATCTTGGTATCCTTAAGATGAATTGTTACTGAAAGATTCAGCCCATTTTAAACAAGGTTATATGAAACACATCTGGTCATTTGTTTTATAATATACAATGCGTTTATAGATTTAGTATTTATCAAATAACATGACTCACCTTAATCTTCTTAAACTTCTTACCCATTCCCAGTGCGGCGGCGGTGGGGTTTTTGATGATGAGTTCGCCGAGTTGGAGGTTGGAGATGGCTTCTTTTATTTCGTTGAATTCGTTGCCTGAAACGCCGTATAGGTCTTTGATTACTCCGTCGGCGATGGATTGCTGTTTCATGAGCAAGGGGTATTGTGCGTTGGCGTAGAAGTCGAAGAATTTGGATTTGAAGCTGTCCATGTTTTGGGTGGCGAGGATTATGCTGAGTCCTTTGTTGCGGCCAACTGCAATGAGTTCGCGCAGGGGTTTGTTGTCGAAGTCGAGCATGTAGTGGGCTTCGTCGATTATGGTGAAGTGCCTGATTTCGACACATTCGTCGCTGACGGCCTGTTTGGGCAGTTTTTCGTAGATGGTGTTGAGTTTAGAGATGATAAAAAATACGATGGCTTTGGCCAATGGCCCATCTTTGGGATAGCCATCCATTTTTATGATGAAGCTGTTTTTGATGAGATCAACGGAATCTTCCTGTGCGAATAGGTTGTTGCGGATAAGTTGTTTTAGAACGGATTTTACACTGTCGTCTTTTTCCTGATCGCGCTCGGGCTGCAGCTCGGTATAGCATTGCAGGATGGCCTGGAAGGTGATGGGTTTGTTGTGCGACTTATGGTAGGCATTAATAACCGCCTCGGAAAGTCGGTTGTTCATGTTGGCACTGATGCGTGCTCTGTCGATGGCGATGAGGGCAATGGCCATTTCGGAGGCATACAGGTTTATTTCGTTTTGCGTTCGGCCTGTAAAGTCGCGGAAGGGGGTGAAAGGCAGCGGAGCTTTTATCGGATCAAGTATGGCTGATTCGTCCACTTCGAAGAGTGGAAGCCATTCGCTGTTGGCCGGGTCGGAGAATTCACCTTTGTAGTCGAATAGCAGGAAGTTTACGGGATAGGATGATTCGATGGTCAGTGTTCTGATCTCATTGATCAAAACGGCCAGCAAATTACTTTTCCCTGATCCGGTGGCGCCGGCCACAATAATCTGTGTGTTGGGTATTTTGCGCCCGTTGAGGTTGATTAAAGCGGGGATATCGTCTTCGTAGCTGCCAATGGTTAAATTGAGCAAAGGGATTTCGCCATAGCCGCTGCCACCTCCCCGAACATCGGAAATGGTTAGCCATTCCTCTATATTTCCCTCTTGCATCAGCAAGTCTTTTCCTCGCTGCATCTCGTAATTTATCACCTTGCTTTTTATTACCGGGCTTGTCCAGTCGATGTTGAGGTGGTGGTATCTAAGCTTAAGCAAAGAGGACCACAAGTCACTCAGATTAAAACGGGCGAAGGTAGTTTCGTGAATACGCAAACCTGTTTTTGAAATCACCACCTGGTCGATATCAGCCAGCTTTCGTTTTTCCTTGATGGATAAACCGGCTGAAAGGGAGATACGTTGTAGCAGGTTGTAGCTGAGTGATACGGGTTTTACATTTTCAGAGTAGGATTTTAAATTGATTCTTTCTTCCAACTTATGTTTTAAGGGAGCTAATTCTTCTAACAAGCCTTCGCTTTGGCGAATATTCTGGAGTTTGATTGTACTCATCTTATTGTTGTATTAAATGACCAAAATAACCTTCTTCTACTTCAGTTTTCTGAAGTTCCTTGTCCCGTTTAAGGGTGAACGCCTTGGAAATAAAGGGTTCTATCTTGATCAGGTCTTTGCTTACCCTGATTTCGCTGTCGGAGCTGAGCAAGATGGTTTGGTGGGATAACTCGGGAAAGTAACTTTCGAGGATGGTTGTTCGGCTGGTTTCGTCCAGCACACCCATAACAGTGTCGATCATCACCGGGGGGTCGTAATCGCCATATTCGTGTAGGGCTTTAAGCAATACCTGAACAACCACTTGTTTGGAAGCAGTATTTAAATGGTTCAGGTATATTTCGTTACCGGCGATGTGGTATATTTTAAAACTGAGGTCGGTGAGGTCTTCGGATAGCTCTACCCTGTCGATCACATCTTTGTATGCAGCCAGGTTAAGGTTCAGGTCGGTTTTCATTTTCGCCTCCAACTGGTCTTTCTTGCTTTTAAGCAGTGTGTTGGCTACTTTTTTAAAGAATGGCTGTAGTTTTTGAAGCGCTTCGTATTTGGGATCGGGTTCTTGACTGGTTTGGATGTCGAACTGGTGTATTCGTTTTTCCAATTTAGCAATTTCTGCTTTACCCTCTTTTATTTCATCTTCCAACGTCTTGATTTTCTTTTCGTTGTTCTCGTAGGCCAACATGAGCGAATAGTCGCTGCCCGTTATTTGCTGCTTAAACTCATCGATTTGCGTTTTAATCCTGGGATTTTGTTGAGCTGAAATTTCAAGTTCTATTTTCTGCTGATTGATTCCGATAAAGGGGTTCACATACGTACTGTTGACCAGGTTTTGCAGTGCCTTGACCTCGCTTGGTTCAAAGAAATTGTATTGAAGATCGTCTGAATTTCCAGTCAATTGAGCTAACACATAAGCGGTAAGATCGGTAAGCTTCAGCGACTTAACCTCTATGCCCTTAACCCGGAGGAAATCAATGGCTTTCTTAAGGATGTCGTTAAGGTATTGTTCAGAAACATGCTCTTGCTCTTCTTGCTCCCGTTTAAGAAATTCCTTTAAAATCAGAGAAATTTCATTCTTCAAAGCATCTTTCAGCTTGGGCAGACTTATATGTTGCTCGAAATTTCTGGTAAAATTGTCGGCTTCATTTCTGAAATTGCGTTCTCTTTCGTGGAAGTTATCGATTTGTTGTTGTAGCTGATCGATTTTGGCCTTGATGGTTTTCTCCTGGGAAAGTCCTGCCTTTAGGTTGTCGTAAATTTCTTTGTTGGCTACCGAGTATTGCAAGGAAGTTTGCAGGTCGATGTCCAATTTCTTAACTGCCTCATCAAGTTCGCGCTTTTTCCGGAGGAGTTCAAGGTATTCTGCTTTTTCGTTTTCCAGTTCTAACTTTTGCGCTGTATGGCTTTCTAACAAATAAGCGGCGGCCTCGGCAAAGTGCAAAAACTTGTTGAAGCCCATCACGTTTTCGATATTTTCCTGAATTACCTTCGACAACCTGTCCTCCTTAAGCAGGCTTCCGGCCTCCATGGCATCGAACAGGAAATAATGGCTTAACTCCTGAGGCAGGTTGGCCTTAATAATTTTATTCACATGAGCTTCCTGTTCCATTCGGTGTGCGGGTGGAGAAGCTGTGCCAAATTGAAAAATGGTTCCATTCATGTTGAGGCGAACACTTTCCACGGGTTTGTCTTCGGGGTTGAGGATATAGGTGCGGGTGAGCACATAGTTTTGCTCTTCGTTGAGCACCATGCCGGAGAAATGCAGTTCCAGGACAATTTTTTCTTCCTCATGCCCGATAGCTCCGGCATTTAACAATTGTCTGAACTGTAGTTCTGTATTGATTTTCAACCCATACAAAGCCCCGTAAATGGCCTCGAAAAAGGTAGTTTTTCCACCGCCATTGGCACCACCAATCAAAATGATGGGCAAGTCGGGATCGGTTTGAATGTTCAAATCCAGTTTGAGGTAGGTTTTGAAGTTTTTTGCCTTGATACGCTTGATTAACATGGCTTAGGTATTAATATTTTGTAATGCT
>DJVY01000037.1 GCA_002440885.1 Bacteroidales bacterium UBA6244 | reverse complement strand
TTTGATCTGATGTGCTTCAGGGTCTTCGCCCATGGGTTCGTCTTCCATCACAATTCCGGCCTCATCCAATATCGATTCGTACACAAAAACCGGACAATTAAACCGCAGTGCCAGGGCAACAGCATCAGAGGTACGGCTGTCAATTTCTACCACATGTCCCATATGCTCACAAACAAGGAGTGAATAGAAGATGCCCTCTTCAAACTTATTGATGACGACCTCAATAATCTTTACCTGAAAATGCTCGGCAAAACGCTTAAACAAATCGTGGGTCAGTGGACGTGTGGGCACAATTTTTTCCAGTTGCATGGCGATAGACTGCGCTTCAGGGCCTCCAATAATGATGGGCAACCTTCTTTTATCTCCGGGGGCACCCAAAATCAGAGCATACGCCCCTGTTTGCGATTGGCTATAGGACATCCCTATTATTTCAAGTCTTAATTTCTTCATAGTTTATAACAGCATGAGCTAATTAGCTTCCAGATACGAGAAAATAATCAAATTACAATCTCCATGCAAAGGTAGTAAGTATTTGACAAAAATACTTCTACGAAAACCAATTGCGTGTATACACCAGTTTTTTTTCACAAAGTTAAAGTTTTTTGCATATATTAAAGGTTTATTTCTATTTTAGCCGTTCCTTTCGCAATCGTTTGAAATATATGTTTAATCTAAAATAGTTGTAGTTATTATGAAGAAAATTCTATCATTTTTAGCCGCTGTGGCTCTGCCATTTTTGGCGACAGCGAGCGAGGCTGACTTACAAGTGCCCGATGGTATAAAAAACGAAAGCCTGCTCTATTACGGTTTCTTGGTTACCCTTGCCGGATTGTTTTTCGGGCTGTACCAGTTTATGCAAGTTAAAAAAATCAGAGCCCACAAGAGCATGCTCGATGTAGCTCAGGTTATTTTTGAAACAGCCAAAACTTATCTCATTCAACAAGGAAAGTTTATCCTTATTCTGTTTGCTTTTATCGGCACAGCCGTAGCATTCTATTTTGGATTTTTATCAAAAGATGCGAATGGAGAGAATTTATTTGGTGTCGCAGGCGTATTGATGATCCTGGGATGGACGATCCTGGGTATCCTCGGATCGTACGCTGTGGCCTGGTTTGGTATCAGGATGAACACGCTGGCTAATTCACGCATGGCTTTTGCCTCGCTCGAACGCAAACCGATCAAGCTTTTAAACATACCGCTAAATGCCGGCATGAGTATCGGGGTAGTACTTATCTCGCTTGAGTTAATTATGATGCTGATCATTTTGATGTTTGTGCCGGGCGAATACGCCGGGGCAAGCTTCATTGGTTTTGCCATTGGCGAATCGTTGGGTGCTTCAGCCTTACGTATCGCAGGTGGAATTTTCACCAAGATTGCCGATATCGGATCAGACCTCATGAAGGTCATTTTCAAAATCGGTGAAGACGATCCACGCAACCCTGGAACCATAGCTGATTGTGTTGGCGACAATGCCGGCGATTCAGTAGGCCCTACCGCTGATGGTTTCGAGACTTACGGCGTAACCGGTGTAGCCTTGATTTCGTTTATCCTGCTCGCCATCACCGATGCCTCCCTCCAAGTTCAGTTGCTTACCTGGATCTTTGTCATGCGTATCCTCATGATTGTTACCTCAATCGTTTCTTTCTGGATAAACGGAGCCTATACCAAAGCAAAATATGGTAACTCGGATGACATGGATTTTGAAAAACCATTAACCAACCTGGTTTGGATTACCTCAATACTTTCGATGGCTGTAACTTTTGTGGCCAGCTACTATCTTATTGGCGATCTGGCCAACAACCTTTGGATACCTTTGTCCATTATTATCAGTGCCGGAACACTTGGTGCAGCCCTTATTCCTGAGTTCACCAAGTTGTTCACCAGCCCTAAATCAACCCATGTAAACGAAGTGGTAGAAGCTTCAAAAGAAGGCGGTGCTTCACTCAACATCCTCTCNNGGCGACATCATGATCTACCCCTCCATTTTTGCTTTTGGACTCGTAGCTTTTGGTATGTTAGGCATGGGACCGGTAACGATTGCAGTAGACAGTTACGGACCGGTAACCGACAATGCCCAATCAATATACGAGTTATCGCTAATTGAAGAGGACAAAGAAAAAGCCACTGCCGAGATAAAGAAAGAATTTGGTTTTACTCCTGATTTCGAGAAATCAAAATATTATCTGGAAGCCAACGACGGCGCTGGAAACACCTTTAAAGCTACGGCAAAACCTGTACTTATAGGTACAGCCGTTGTAGGAGCCACCACCATGATCTTCGCTCTGATATTGGTAATTGAGCATTCGCTTGGTATAAAACCCGAAGAAGTGCTTAACCTGTTAAACCCATTTACCATTTTTGGATTCCTGCTCGGTGGAGCCGTTATTTACTGGTTCTCAGGAGCAAGTATTCAGGCTGTAACCACTGGCGCAAGTCGCGCTGTGGCATACATCAAATTAAACATCAACCTCGACCCCAACGCCCCGAAAAAGGCAGACGTCGCGAAATCAAAAGAAGTAGTAAAGATTTGTACTACTTACGCGCAAAAAGGAATGCTCAACATTTTTATCGCCATTTTCTCCTTCGCCCTCGCCTTTGCTTTCCTCAGTGCCCCTATTGGCTTAACTTCTGACATGTCGGATGCTGATAAACTATTGGCAGCTGCACCGGTTTCATTATTTGTAAGCTACCTGATTTCCATTGCTTTCTTTGGCTTATACCAGGCCATTTTTATGGCCAATGCAGGAGGTGCATGGGACAATGCGAAAAAAGTTATTGAGGTAGACATGCAAGAAAAAGGCACAGATTTACACGCCGCCTCGGTGGTAGGTGATACCGTTGGTGACCCCTTTAAAGACACCTCCTCAGTCGCCCTCAATCCCATCATCAAATTCACTACACTGTTTGGATTGCTGGCCATGGAAATAGCCATCTCTCCGGCATTTAGAGACATGGCGCTGTATTTTGGTCTTGGTTTTCTGGCTGTAGCCCTGTATTTCGTTTACAGGTCGTTCTACAAAATGAGGATTAAAAACTAAATTCACTTGGAACACAAAGTAGGGAAGTCAGCTGTTGGCTTCCCTTTTTTTATGACTTATTTTTGTTGTGAAAATATTAACATAATCCTTAAAAAACCACCTATTTCTAAAATAAGATTCCTACCTTTGTTCACTGGATCATTCCTTTTGATTTTTATATTATCATATTATCAATCAATTTATTAGCTACTAAATATCATGATCAATAATCAATTTATTACACGCCACAATGGTCCTCGTCGTGAGGATGTCGAACTGATGCTCTCCCGCTTAGGGCTATCTTCTGTTGATGAGTTAATTGAAAAAACTGTGCCTGCCAGCATTTACATGAATGAAGGTCTGGGAGAAATTCCTGCCATGACAGAATATGAGTACCTTAACCACATGAGAAAGGTGGCCAGAAAAAACAAGGTCTTCAAATCGTACATCGGACTGGGTTATTACAACACCATCGTACCTCCTGTAATTCTTCGTAACGTTTTTGAAAATCCGGGTTGGTACACGTCATACACACCCTACCAGGCCGAGATCTCACAGGGACGACTTGAGGCATTGCTCAATTTTCAGACCATGATTTCTGACCTTACCGGGATGCCCATCGCCAACGCATCGCTGTTGGATGAAGGGACTGCCGCTTCAGAAGCCATGTTAATGT
This sequence comes from Bacteroidales bacterium UBA6244, assembly GCA_002440885.1. GTDB lineage: Bacteria > Bacteroidota > Bacteroidia > Bacteroidales > F082 > UBA6244. Next base: position 10,321 of record DJVY01000037.1, on the reverse strand, counting down.
TCCATGCCGGCAGATCACGGGCGCAGGTAAAAGCCGAAGCCAATCAATTTCTGGTTAGTGAGGCACTTTTTCCGCATACCATAGAAGTCCTCAGGGTCAGGGCGAAACAAAAAAACATTGAATTGATTGTTGTTGATCGGACTAAATTTGAATTTACCGAAAAAGTCTTCGGTTGTATTGTTCAATACCCTGATCAGAAAGGTGACATTTTCGATTTCAGCCACATCATTAAGCAAGCCAAAGAAAATCAAGTTCCTGTAGCCGTTGGTGCTGACCTACTCAGCCTGGCCATTTTAACTCCTCCAGCCGAATGGGGTGCGGATGTGGTTTTTGGCTCGACACAGCGTTTTGGCGTGCCAATGGGTTTTGGTGGTCCGCATGCAGCCTTCTTCGCCACCACAGAAAACTTTAAACGCAATATACCGGGAAGAATTATTGGAATCTCCAAAGACAAGAACGGAAACGAAGCTTTGCGTATGGCGCTGCAAACGCGCGAGCAACACATCAAACGTGAAAAAGCAACTTCAAACATCTGCACGGCTCAGGCACTATTAGCTACCATGGCCGGGATGTATGCTACCTATCACGGCAAAGAAGGGATCAAAAAGATTGCACTGCAAACCCATAGCCTCACTGTAGACCTGGCTAACGGGCTTAACGCTATTGGCTATCAACAGCTCAACAACCATTTCTTCGACACCATTTATCTGGCTATTCCCGAAGAGGTTACTGCTGAACTCATCAAATCTGTGGCCGAAGACCACGGAGTAAATTTCCGGTATTTCGACGACAACAGACATATTGGTATCAGTCTCGACGAAACCACCACAGCTGAAGATGTGGCGCTTATCACTGCTATTCTGGCCAAGGCTGCCCAAAAGGAATCCTTTGTTTTTGAAGTGAGCGACATAGAAAAAAATGCTACAATTAATATTCCGGAAACGATGGTGCGGAAATCGGCCTTTTTAGAGCATCCCGTTTTCAATACCTATCACTCAGAAACAGACATGATGCGCTACCTGAAACGTCTCGAAAACAAGGATATCGCACTCAACCGTTCGATGATTCCGTTGGGTTCATGTACGATGAAACTCAATGCCGTTGCCGAATTAATGCCCATCAGCTGGCCTGAATTTACCGACATCCATCCGTTTGTACCAAAGAACCAGGCTGTCGGTTATCATGAGATTATTACCGAGATGGAAGAAATACTCTGCAAAGTCACAGGTTTTAAAGGGATTTCTTTTCAGCCCAACTCAGGTGCTGCCGGAGAATACGCAGGTTTGTTGGTTATAAAAGCCTATCACGCCAACCGTGGACAGCAGCACAGAACCGTTTGCCTTATTCCGGCCTCTGCACACGGAACAAACCCTGCCAGTGCAATAATGGCCGGTTTAGATGTCGTGGTAGTAAAAACCGCTGCCAATGGCAACATCGACCTAGAGGATCTCAGCGCTAAAGCCGAACAATACGCCGAAACCCTGGCCGCACTCATGGTCACCTACCCTTCAACGCATGGCGTTTTTGAGGAAAGCATCCGCGAAGTAATTGAAATAATTCACCGCAACGGCGGACAGGTTTATATGGATGGAGCCAACATGAACGCACAGGTTGGTCTCACCAGCCCCGGATTTATCGGCGCTGATGTTTGCCATTTAAATCTGCACAAAACTTTCGCCATTCCACACGGCGGAGGCGGTCCAGGCGTTGGTCCTATTGGCGTCGCCGAACACCTGAAACCATTCCTGCCCTCGCATATATTTAGTGAAGTTGGTGGAGAACAGGGTATTTGTGCTGTTTCATCAGCCCCTTATGGAAGTGCTCTCGTACTGCTCATTTCCTATGGATACCTCAAAATGTTGGGTAGTCATGGATTAACGGAAGCCACAAAAATGGCCATACTGAATGCCAACTACATGATGAACGAGCTAAAGGACGATTATCCAATTCTGTACCGCGGCGAAAATGGATTTGTTGGTCATGAAATGATTCTCGACTGTGAACAGTTCAGCAAATCGGCCGATGTGGCTGTAATCGATATTGCCAAACGCCTGATGGACTACGGTTTTCATGCCCCCACAGTTGCTTTCCCGGTTCATGGCACCCTCATGGTCGAGCCCACCGAAAGTGAGCCGCTTTCAGAGATGAATTATTTTATCGAGGCCATGAAAAACATCCGTAAAGAAATCAAAGAGATTGAAGACGGTAAAGCCGAAAAGAAAAATAACGTGGTGGTAAATGCACCGCATACGGCTAACATGTTGATGAGCAACGATTGGGACATGCCTTATTCACGCGAAAGCGCCGGTTTTCCATTGCAATGGGTACGCGACAATAAATACTTTACGCCTGTAGCCAAAATTGATGATGCCTATGGCGACAGAAACTTATGTACCTGCCTGCCTTTGAGCGCTTACGAAGAAGTTTAAAGAAAACATATCCAAGGAGGGAATAACTTCGGTTATTTCCTCCAAATTTTCCAGGATGCTTCGGCCTGAGTTTCAAGCATCTTCAAACCTGAAAGCACCTTAGCCCCCTGTTCCTTTCCAAAAGCAAGAAACCTGGTTTCTTTAGGATTGTATACTAAATCGAAAAGTATATGGTCGGAGGTGAGCATATGATAGGGCAAAGGCGGAAACGAATCAATGTTGGGATACATGCCCAGCGGAGTGGTATTGATAATTAATTTGTAATCCGCCATGATTTTTCGGTCAATGTAAGCATACCCCAACTGACTGGCTTTCTGTGGATTTCCGGAAGCAAACAAATAAAAGTAGCCTAATTTACGGAGCACATAAGCCACCGCTCTGGAACTACCTCCTGTCCCCAGAATTAAAGCTTTTCTGTTTGGGGACTTTTTTAACAGATCCTTTATCGAACGTTCAAATCCAATCACATCAGTGTTATAACCTGATAATCGGTTAACGTTGTTAAGCCGCTCTATTTTTATGGTATTAACCGACCCCGTAAGTTGAGCAACCGTATCAGTGCGATTAAGCAATTCAAAAACCTGACGTTTATAGGGAATCGTAATGTTTAACCCTTTTAGCTCGGGTGTGGCATTTATAATTGCAGGGAGGGCTGCAATGTCTTCTAAATCGAATAACCTGTATTCCGCGTCAATTCCCAGTTTTGCGAATTTCTCATTAAAATACACGGGTGAAAAAGAATGACTTAACCCCTTACCTACTAATCCGTAAATGTCCATCAAATATTATTTCTTTGTACGATCAGCTTCCTTAGCGCCCGACTCCATCAGGTAAATGATTACAATTCCCAACACCATCAACACCAAGGCCATAACAAACTCCAGGTTCATTTCAGGCCATAGATAATGATATCCTATTACCTTTTCCTTTTCTCCAAAAAGTTGAACAATGGCCTCTTTCCATGGCCAGATAACACCCAACGATCCGAGAATGAATCCGGTAAGCAAAGCGATGGTCTGGTCCTTGTAACGCTTAAACACCCATGACAACAGATGTGAAAAAGCCACCAAGCCAACCACAGCTCCCAGTGCTACCGGAAAAAGTATGGCTATATCACGGTTGTTGATGGCATCAATTGCAATAAGCTGGTAGTTGCCGAGTAAAATTAAGACAAATGATCCCGAGAGTCCGGGCAAAATCATCGAACATACAGCCACCACACCACAAAGCACGAGATACAAAAAACCATCATTTTGCGTAGCAGGGGTTAAAAAGGTGAACAACACGGCCACCACAGCACCCACTGTAAAACTTGCGATGGTGGCAACATTCCACTTTTCAACAGTTTTTCCGACAAAATACACCGAGGCCAGTATCAGTCCAAAGAAAAATGACCAGATATACACCGGATAGTGCGTAAACAAGAAATCGAAAATACGGGCTAGCGTAACCAGGGCCAGCACAACGCCAACCATCAGGGTGACAAGGAAATAGAAATCTGTTTTTTCGACAAACAACTTCCACTTTCCTGAAAGCAGGAGTTTGAGTGCGCCCAAACCAAACGATTTCAACGAGTCGATAAGCCGCTCGAAAATACCGGTAATCAAAGCAATTGTTCCTCCAGATACCCCTGGAATGACATTGGCTACACCTACGGCAACCCCTTTAAGTAAGATGATGATGTATTCTTTCATTCGCACCCTGAATTATTACTATTTCATTAACATTTTAATCCATTTCACTTTTTGCCCGAAAGGAGCATAACGCAGCGGAACATCCAACCATGTGCCACGCACCATCACCGACTTTTTATGACTAAACACATCAAATGAATATTTGCCATGGTAACTACCCGTTCCACTGTTTCCCACGCCACCAAAGGGCAATTGGTTGTTGCTGATGTGCATCAGGGTATCGTTAATGGTTACGCCACCAGAAGGCACTTCGTTGATGACTTTTTTCAGGAAAGTCCGGTCATCCGAAAAACAATAAAGCGCCAGTGGTTTAGGTCGCTGGTTAATGAAGTTGATTACCTCATCGGTATGGCTAAAGGTGAGGACAGGCAAAATCGGACCAAAAATCTCGCTCTTCATCACTTCCATCTCCGCTTTCACGTTTTTAAGGATGGTAGGTTCCACATATCTTTCCTTTTCAACCACATGACCACCCGAATAAATTTCGCAGCCCTCCAAAAGTGTCTTGAGTCTCACAGTGTTGGCCTCGGTGATAATGCGTGGATATTCTATTGAAGTGTAAGGATCAGCTCCGTAAGCCTGGCGGAATGCTTCAGCCAGTGCCTCCAACAGCTTCTCTTGCACATCACGGTGCACCAACACATAATCAGGAGCTATGCATGTTTGCCCGGCGTTGAGCAGTTTACCCCAGGCTATGCGCCTCGCCGTGAGCTTTATATCTACATCATGGTTGACAATACACGGGCTTTTTCCACCCAGCTCCAGGGTAACCGGGATAAGCTGTTTGGCCGCTTCCTGCATTACAATCTGGCCTACACGCGGACTGCCGGTAAAAAATACATGATCGAATTTAAGCTTGAGTAGCGCCTGAGAAACCGTGGCATCACCTTCAACCAGTGCCACGTGATTAGGTTGGAACACCTGATTAACAAGCTTTGCAAGTACAGCAGAAGTATGGTGCGAAATCTCAGAAGGCTTGAGCATTACTGTGTTTCCTGCGGCAATAGCGCCGATAAGCGGCGCGATAAGCAACTGGAAAGGATAGTTCCAGGGTGAGATGATAAGTACCTGACCCAGAGGTTCGTTCATCACAAACGACCGTGCCGGAAAGGAAGTTATCCCCGTAACAACACCATCAGGTTTCATCCACCTTTTGAGGTGTCGGATAGCATAACTAAGCTCTTCGAGAACAAAACCAATTTCGGTAGTATAGGCTTCAAAACCGGATTTATGTAAATCGTTAAACAGTGCTTCCGAAATCTCAGACTCCATTTCCAAAATAGCGCGTTTAAGGGCTTTCAGGGATTGTAACCTAAATTGTAACGGTTTGGTTTTTTGTGTCTTAAAAAATACCTCCTGGGTATGGAAAATGTCTTTGACAAGTTGGTCAACCATCATAGCACCACGGTTTTAGTAAAAACAACCTATGTTTTATCAACGCTTTTATAAGTGGAAAGCAGTTCAATAAAGCGCGACTCATTAATCAATTCAGGCAAGTACTCCAGCAATTCCGACGATTTTTCCACATCTATTTCCATGGCGATGCTGAAAATCTGATAGGCCTGCTGAATAATTCCTGTGTTATACAAATACGCCCCCAAACGATACCACAAAGAGGCCATTTCCACATGTTCGCGCAAGGCACTTTCCAGCAGCTTTATAGCCTTTGATGCCCCCTGACTTTTTAATACAGTCTCCGACAATTTAAGCCATGCTTCATGGTCTTTAGGATGATAGTAAATCCAATTTTTAAATACCGCTTCGGCCTTATCCATCTCTCCGAGCATGGTGTATAACTCGCCCAAATCGGCCAGTATATCTGCATTTTCAGGTTCAATTTGTACGGCTCTGGCGTAATAATTCACGGCAACCATTAGTTTATCCTGCTTGGCCATAATCCTTCCCAAACCAGCCCAGGCATCCGCAATGGTATTGTCCTTCTCTACCGCCAGATTGTAGTAAAGCAAAGCATTTTTATGATCATACAGGTTTTCATAACATTCACCTATATAATAATAAGCCATGTCATCCGGATCATCCTGTTGCAAGCTTAACTCATAGTAATGGATGGCCTCCTGATATTTTTCGAGGTTACTGTAAGAGTTGGCCATATTAAAAGTAGCCAACGACAGTTCCTCATCAATGGCTAAGGCATATTCATAGGCTTGAATAGCTTTTTCGTATAAGAGCAATGAATTGTAAAAAAGCCCCAGGTTGAACCAACCCATCACCGAATAAGGATCAAGGTCGAGCAATTCTTTCATAAAATCAACAGCTTCCTCAAACTTCGAACTGGAGTCGTAGTAATAGCCTATTTCGGTAAGCAAACCCTCCGCTTTGGGGTTGATGCGCAAGGCTTCCTGCAAGCTGGTGATGGCGCTCGTAAAGTCATTCATGTACTCATATTGCAATGCGATGGAAGCTAAAACTTCCTCAGGGCTATCCGAATAGGGCAAAGCTTTTTTGTATTCTTCTATGGCCAGCTGATGTTTTTGCATTTGGGCATAAATCTCGCCCCTTGAAATATACAGTTCCTCGAGCGACACATCTTTATGTCCTTCGAGCTCACTGAGTAACTCCAGCGCCTGATAATACTCATCCGTATCAGCGAGATACCTCACTTCTTTAAAGAAAAAAGACGACATGTCAGGGTAATTCTTTTTGGCCAGACTTATGGCCAGCAAGGCGTTATCAATCTCTTCGTTATCCAGAAAATGATCTATAAGCATCTCATATTCATCTGCATCGAAAAACACATGCGAGCCACTTTCGTTCATCATGGTAAAACGTCTGATCAACTCCCCTAACTCCTCGTCATCAACCCAGTCAAATTCTTCATTCATGCTTCAAAAATATGATTTCAACAAATCTGCTGCAAAAGTAACAATACCTTGCACATGCGGCTAATGTATACAACGAAGCTTTAAAAAAAGACAATCAACAGATTTTTTATTAACAGCAAAATCCGAAATCATGTTAATAACAAACGATTACAGCCGATACCGGCTTCGGATCGAAAACTTATTTGATAAGGGTAAATAGTCTGTTCCAACGGATTTTACCCTCCAGCAGCGACTTATTTTGGTCGAGGGACAGCCAAACGAACTCCGGTTTTCCAACCACGTGGTCTTCAGGCACAAATCCCCAATAACGGCTATCGGCCGAATTATGGCGGTTATCGCCCATCATCCAGTAATAATTTAAATGCGGAGTGTAGGAGGTGACGGGTTGATCGTTGATATAAATTTGTTCGTTTCTAACCTCTACTTTATTGCCTTCATAAGTAGAAATCAGCCGCTCGTACAAGGGTAAGTTCTTCACCGAAAGCTGAATCGGCACTCCCTTACGCGGGATGTACAACGGGCCAAAATTATCACGATTCCATTTGTAAGCCGAATCGTAAGGAAATATCTCGGGACTCCATTGTCCGGAAGGGAAATTCAGGGGCTCTACATTTTTTACAATGGGTAGCTTTTTCAACTCCCCGGCAGCTTCACCGGTGAGGTTGTACCGATACTGCCCTGGCACATTTAAACTAAATCCTTCGGTAATATCATATTTATCGAGTATTCGCGGATTGATGCTGCTTCCATCAGTTGTTACCTGGTACTGATATTGAAGTTTTTCAGGGTTTTGGGCCGCTTCACCATTCAAATAAACCTGTCGGTCGATAATGGTGAGGGTATCGCCGGGGAGTCCGATGCATCGTTTTACATAATTTTCACGCTTATCAACCGGGCGTGCTACGATCTCTCCAAAATTCCTTTTGTCTGTCCACACACGGTCTCTGCCGTATTCATTCAACAAGGTATAATAGCTTACATTGCTTTGAAACCGGGTTGAAACCGTATCTCCCGCAGGATAATTAAACACCACGGCGTCGTTGTGACGGATATCGCGAATTCCGGCAAACCGGTAAAACGGGAATTTAATCCATTCCACATACGATTTCACCGACTCAGTGAGAGGCAAGGTGTGGTGAACAAACGGAAAAGCGATAGGGGTGTTAGGTATTTTTGGTCCGAAAGTAATTTTGCTTACAAAAAGATAATCGCCTACAAGCAACGATTTTTCCATGGAAGAAGTAGGAATGGTATAGGCTTCGAGCAGAAAGGTGCGGATAATGGTAGCCGCCACCACAGCAAAAATGATGGCATCGACCCACTCGCGGGTAACGGATTTTTTGATCTGAGGCCGATTGGAAGGGGCAGTGTATTTTTCTTCCTTTTTCATGCCCAGATAAGGCAGATAGACCACAGGCACAACAACAGCCAGAAACTGCTCGCCTAACGAAAACTTGTTAAAACACTTGACCAGCTCAACCAACATCAGCATGTACATGAACACATTCAAAAACGGGAAAAGCAAGAGCAGATACCACCACCAGGGCTTTTGAATGATTTGCAAAAACACATACAGGTTGTAAAAAGGTATAGCCGTTTCCCAGCCTTTCCGGCCAGCTTTAACAAACAAAGACCATGCAAACAAGGTGGGAATGGTGAATGCCAACGGGATTAAGATAATGAGTTCAAGCATTTTAAGATTGTTTTAAATGATGTGCAAGATAATATCTATCTTCATATCAGCACGTTAATAATTGTTAACATTTTGAACAAATAAGTCGGTGGGGGGAGCAAGAACCAGAGCAACCACGCGCTATGGAGGCGGCGAACATCCCCAACCGGGACGTTCACAATTTGTAAGTGTTTATAAATAACAAACCGCGCAAAAAACAAAATGAAAGAGTGATTGACATCACAATAAATATGTTATTTTTGGGGCATTAAAACCATCGTTAACAAAGTAATCTAGTATGAACTTACACGAGTATCAGGGAAAATCAATTCTGCAGCGGTTCGGAGTTGCTGTTCCATTTGGCCTGGTGGCCAATTCGCCCGAAGAAGCAATTCAGGCAGCCAAAGACATAAAAAAGAAAATAGGTCTCGATGTTTGGGCAGTAAAAGCCCAAATTCATGCCGGTGGCCGGGGAAAAGGTGGTGGAGTAAAAATCGCCAAAACACTGGAAGATGTGGGCACTTTCGCTGACCAGATCCTGGGCATGATGCTGGTAACTCCGCAAACCAAAGCCGAAGGCAAGTTGGTGCGGAAAGTGCTTATCGAGCAAAACATCTACTATCCCGGACCTGAAAAAGTTGAAGAATATTACATGAGCATCTTACTCAACCGCGATTCAGGCCAGAATATGGTGATGTATTCACCCCGTGGTGGAATGAACATTGAAGAGGTGGCCGAAGAAACCCCGGAAGAAATATTCCATGAACTGGTCGACCCGAAAGTAGGCCTGACCGGCTTCCAGGCCAGACGGATAGCCTTTAACCTGGGATTGAGTGGCGTGGCCTTTAAAGAAATGGTGAAATTTGTTACCGCCCTCTACGCCGCTTACGTGGGCTCCGATGCCAGCTTATTCGAAATTAATCCGGTAATAAAAGCCGCCGATGGCATGATATACGCTGCCGATGCAAAAGTAAGTATCGACAACAATGCACTTTTCCGTCATAAAGACATTGCCGCCATGCGCGACCTTCACGAAGAAGACCCGATAGAAGTAGAAGCCAGCCGGTTCGACCTCAACTTTGTGAAACTTGATGGCAACGTGGGCTGCATGGTAAATGGAGCAGGACTCGCTATGGCTACGATGGACATGATCAAAATGTCGGGAGGCGATCCGGCCAACTTTTTAGATGTGGGAGGAACAGCCGATGCCAAACGCGTGGAGGAAGCTTTTCGCATCATCCTGAAAGACCCCAACGTAAAAGCTATTCTGGTTAATATTTTTGGAGGTATCGTCCGCTGCGACCGCGTTGCACAGGGAATTGTTGACGCCTACCAAAACATTGGCGACATCAACATCCCTATTATTGTACGCTTGCAGGGAACAAACGCCAAAGAAGGCAAGGAATTAATTGATGCCTCCGGGTTACAAGTGCACTCGGCCATTCTATTGCAGGAAGCGGCTGAACTTGTAAACGAGGTACTAAAATAGTTTTTTAACAGTTCCGAAAAGAAGGCTGCTTTTTCACTTAGGCGGCCTTTCTTATTTTTACCCTTTTGGGTTTTCAGCTTGTAAAGTCTGTATTTCAAGGTGCAAGAAGATTTCAGGAGGTTACACGAAGTTGCAGGGAGAAGTCACAGAGGAGGGTTACACAGAGTTGCACGGAGAAGTCACAGAGCCACACG